>JAUWDF010000068.1 GCA_030608925.1 Candidatus Bathyarchaeota archaeon
AGCTGCGTTTAGAATACTAATCCAAATGGGTTCATCATGACCTCTTACGAATTCTCGAATTCTTAGCATCTTTGCTTTACCTAAATTACTATAGAATCAGATTTACATTGTTAAAGGCAACTCACGTATTGAGGTTACAATTTGTGACTTGAAGGCTGGCAATAATTCTAGAATTGAGGTTTCTAGCTTAGCACATCTGAAGGCAGAACACGTGCCATTTTTCCTTTTCTAAGAAGCCTTCTCTGTAACCTCTCTTTCTACACAGGGCTATTGCAGCAGGATTATCAGTATAATATACAATTCCCTCATGACCTTTCTTATCAATGAACTGTTCAAAGAAATCAAAGAATTGTTTACCGTATCCTTTTCCTCTGTATTCCTTCCTCAGCCAAATTTCATGAAGTTCAACAAGGTTTTCTCTCTTTCCCCCTAGAAGTCTCCTGAGTATCTTTTCGTCTTCCTCTTCCCTAGGGTCTCCTTTCTTCATCTCATCTGTACCAGTTTCATGCCAGATTGCATGACCAATGATCTCACTGTTAATTCTCCAAATGATGAGATGCGATGGGTCATTCTTAACCCAATTTTCTTCTACAACTCCAAGTTGTCCAAATCTTACATCCACAAGTCCAAGAGTCCTGTAATATTTGTGAAGATCCTTGAGAGTTGCATAATACCTCTTGAATTCTTTTAAACTTATGTCTGCCACAAACTTCATCATTTGTATCCTCTTGCTCCACCACTAAGGTTCACTCTTTGTAGGGAACCCCTATGATCACTTATTTCTGATTCTTCCCACCAGAGACCACAGAGCAATCGCCATTACAACTGCTATCAATCCGAAGGCACGAAAGAAATAGCCCAGATTGACCTGAAATGGTAGAATGGACCAAACTAAGAGTAAGACAAACATGATTAGTATCGTAGATATGAATAACTTGGTTCTTGGTGACAAGGTCAACTCAGCCCAATCTGACACTCACTAAAGCGAAGGGGGTCATGTCTGCTATAAACTTTCGTTCAGGCACTTTGCTTCTTCCTTCCGTATGCAAATACTTGGTCCCTTCTGACCAGTGAGCTCATGCTTAAAATCTTGTTTCGTGGACTCTGAGCTCCTTGTTACTGTATTAGCGCGGGCACTTTGGTTATACATCAATGGGATGTTTGGTTGCACGTAGATGTCAAGGTATATATTTTTGCATTCTGCGCTATCTAAAGGGGATTGTGTATTGAAAACCAAATCTTTTGATAATGTGAAGGATCAAGTTGGCTTTTGTGGAATTTGGTGTGGTAGTTGCGTTGTTGGTAATGGGGTCCTGAGGGAGTTGACGAAGGAGTATGAGCGTATTGTTGAGAAGTACGGTCTTGAAGATTGGGCATCGGAAGGCTTTGATTTCAACGAGTTCAAGAAGGGACTGGCTTCCATTCGTGATGTAAAGACTTGCTCAGGTTGTTTGAAAGGCGGTGGCAGGGACAACTGTGAAATTAAAAACTGTGCAAGGAGCAGGGAGCTAAAGGATTGCAGTGCGTGTGAGGATTTTATGGTGTGTAAGAACTCTGAAATTTTGAAAAAGATGCGTGAAGGTGCACGTGATGCTGGACTCTTGGTCAAAGACAAGGATGTTGATCAGAAACATTTTTTGAAAAAAGCAATGAGTGAATTAGAGAATAAATCCCCTCACTGTATCCTCTTCTGCAAAACATGATAGCTGAAGCTTCATTTTTCAAGAATGACACTTCTAGCAACTGTTTTAGGTGAGTAAGAGATTTAGCATCTGCAAGTCTGGTGGAGTTTCTTGAACAACAAGTTTAACCCTCAACAACTTGAGGATTTCTTAGAGAAACAGGTTGCGGCAGACGAATTCTCTGGAGCTATGTTAGTTGCCAAGGATAACAAAATACTCTTCAAGAAAGCTTATGGGCTCGCTAGCAAAAGATACAACGTCCCTAATCGTATCAGCACCAAGTTCAACATTGGTTCAATAAACAAAGTTTTCACCAGAATCGGAATTCTCCAACTAGCTGAACAGGGGAAATTACTCCTCAGCGATTACATTGGGAAACATTTACCAGACTATCCTCCGAACGTAACTAACAAGGTCAATATCAATCATCTCCTCAATCACACTTCTGGAATGGGTCACTACTGGAACAAAGAGTTCGAAGCATCCAAACACAAAATAAGGACCATTGACGCATTCCTCAATCTCTTCAGGGAAGACCCACTAGCTTTCGAGCCTGGTGACGAAACCAAGTATAGTAACGCTGGCTATGTCGTACTGGGAAAAATCATCGAAGTAATTACCCGACAAAACTATTACGATTATGTCCGGGAATACATCTACAAACCAGCTAAGATGAATGACACAGACCACTACGAAATGGACATGCCAATTCCAGATCTAGCTAATGGCTACACAAGACTAGATGAGGAAGATCAAACTCGCAAAGGACCACGAAGAAACAACCTTCTAATGATTGGAGTCAAAGGAAGCTCTGCAGGTGGAGGATATTCAACAGTAGACGACATGCACAGATTCTGCATGGCACTTCTTAATCATAAACTCCTCGATGAAGAGTACACTGAATTAGCTCTCACTCGCAAGAAAACCCAAATTTCGAAAACTTCAAAGCCAAGGATTTTTGGTCACGCAGGTGGAGGACCTGGAATCGGGTCAATATTCGAAATATACCTCGATCTTGACTACATAATTGTGATCCTATCAAACTACGACCCTGACAACATGTGGCCAGTTCAAAAAGAAATTAAAAACATGATAATTAGTAACACATCACCCAGCTAATTATGTCTCATCAATCTTAATGATCATTTAAAAACGAATAATAGCCACCAAGGGATATTATTTTTAGGGGAAAGGAATGAACAGGCTGGCTCTCATACTCGTCGTGGCAATCCTCTTCTTTTCTATGCTTCCTGTTGTGGTTGCAGTTAACTATACTAACGTTTCAGTCTCTCAGGCATACACGATGATTGATTCGGTGCTTTCTCTTGTGGTTTTAGATGTTAGAACTCGAGGGGAGTATAATTCTGGACACATCCGAAATGCATTACACATACCTGTGTCTGAGCTTGAGGGGAGATTGGATGAGTTAAATATAACTGATGATATTCTGGTTCATTGCAAGTCAGGGGGGAGAAGTGCCTCTGCAAGCCAGACGCTTGTAAATAACGGTTTTCTCTATATCTTTAACATGTTAGGGGGAATTGATGCCTGGAAATCTCAAGGACATCCAGTGTATATCAAATACTCATCAATACAAGAGGCGATAAACACTGCAAGTCCGGGAGACACAATACTCGTAGGTTCTGGAACATACTATGAGAATATAATTGTCAACAAGAGTGTTTCACTTATTGGAGAAGATAGAAAAGCCACTATCTATTCCGAATACACACTTTCCGCCGCGGAAATAAAAGCAGATTACTCTGTCGTGAGAGAATTCACCATCGTAAATCTCAGATCGAATTCAACTTACCCACAGGAGCTCTGCAGCATACTATTAAACTCCTCTTCAAACTGCGAGATCATAGACAACAAACTCTCACCCGTGTTGGGCGATGGGATTATTATAGATGGCGGGTCAGAAAACAAGATCATTGGCAATGAAATACACGAGATTCCTGGCAACGGAATTTCAATACGGAGCTCTATAGATAATCTGATAATGCAAAACTCAGTTTCCACACAAGGTATAGGATTGAATTTATCTGGTTGTCACTTCAACAACATGTACAATAACTTTTTCATATCCACTTCGAGCTCTGAGTGCATGAAGCTTTGGACCTCACATAACAATACTATAGAAAGAAACACATTCCACCCGGATTCAGGGCTGGAAACTATATCGCTACACAACTCAAGTAACAATTCCATTTGGCACAATCAACTAAACCTCACTGGTCATTATGGCCCAGCAGTAAATGTGGATGAAAACAGCACAAACAATGTCTGGGATAACGGTAGTGAAGGTAACTACTGGAGCAACTATAACGGTACCGATTTGGATAATGATGGCATAGGAGATACTAACCTTCCATGGGAAGGAGTAGATAATTATCCATTAATGAATCCATACTGGAATCCTGGAGATATAGATCACGACCTGGACGTTGACATTTTCGACGTTGTACAAGCAGCAGTTGCTTATGATAGTACACCTTCAGACACCAACTGGAATCCTCACTGTGACATAGCTGAACCATATGGAATCATTGATATATTCGATATTGTCACAATATCCTCCTCCTATGGAGAAGAGTATAATCCTTAGCTGCTCCGCGTGCAATCACGAATATCGCAACTAGTTTCCTTTATGGAGCTGTAGGAAAAAAAGTTGCCTTGTGGTTTCGTGGATAGAGATCTCACGTACAAAATCTTTTGATAAATCAGAAAAAGAGAGGATTATGGTGTAATTTACTATTTGCTTCTTAGTTCGAAGTAGTCTGCGAAGAATAGTAGTCCTTGTATTATGAAGTATAATCCAACGATCCACTGCAGTAAGTCTGGGAAGGCGATTACAAGTACCCCGAAGATGAGAGCTATCAAAGCAAGGATCGGCTTTGAAAAAGTCACACCAATCTTCTTGAGACTTTTTTCTATGGTTTCACTCATTTCGATTCCTCTCGTATAGTTTCTTTTCTTCCAACTTTTATGACTTGTGGAGAGAAGTCCAACCTGTCCTGGATATCCATCTCAGATCTATGAGGAATAACAAGGAAGCCTTATCTTTTTGACGCTAGTTTTGATGGGTGAAGCTACCACGTTTTATTAGAACGAATATGTTTATGTTCTAGAAAATTGATCAATAATATATCTAGATAAGCCATGTGTTCACATCCAGCAAGGAGAAGGGAGTGTCTGGCTATCACAATAGAGATTCTAAATGCATCTATAAATGGAATTATGAAAACCCATTTGCTATACTCAGTGGGTATGAGCTATGAACAACTAATTAGATATCTGGAATTTCTAAAAGAAAATAGTTTCATCGAAACCCAAGGAAATCTATATAGAACCACAGAAAAAGGTATGAAACTGATAGCAGAGTTTGAATCTTCACCTTTGACAAGAAGCATATTGCTCATGTAATCCACGCGAAAGCAAACCAAAACCTTCCCCCTTTTTTTTCAGGCGAAACTGACAAAGAAATGTTGACTCTTTGAATTGTGTTAACTATTTCATTGGTTGTCTTATGATAGTTTTCAATCTCTCAGGTTTGGATCTGCGGGGATCACTTACATAGATCTCGTGATGTCTACCTCTCAATTCGTAACCTTTTTTCTTGATGAAGGCGTGAAGTTTCTCGATTGTCGGTCCTTCAGCGGAATACGGGCCTATGTGCATTATTTGAGCTGACAAACCTTCCAGAAAACATTCAAATCTCATCTTTGAAAGCGCAGGAAGATTCTTCTTTTTCCCAACTTGTTCA
>JAUWDF010000008.1 GCA_030608925.1 Candidatus Bathyarchaeota archaeon
GTGTTTCTGGATGGTATTTACGTATACGAACGTGTTGAGGGAATGAGCCTTGACTAGAAGAACAGCAGCAATCGAAGCCATAAAGTTACGGAAAACCGTGAAGGCTAACAAGCCGAGATTTAGGCGTCATGAGAGCTGGCGCTATAAACGTCTGAAGGAAAACTGGAGAAAACCACGTGGTTTGGATAACAGAGTGCGACGGAAAATTAAAGGCTGGCCCAAATCTGTGAATGTTGGATATGGTGGACCTCGAATAGCCAGAGGACTCCATCCATCTGGATACAAGGAAGTTCTGGTTCATACACCCGATGAAGTCACACGAGTAGATCCGAAAGAACAAGCAATTAGAATAGCCCATCAAGTGGGGATGAGAAAGCGAATTCAAATAACATCAATAGCGAAAGACCGAGAAGTATATGTTTTGAACCCAATTGTCAAGAGAGAAGTTGAAGAAGAGGAAAAAATCGAAGAAGCCCTTTCAGAAGCTGAAGAATCAAAGGAAGAGGAAGATGAGAAACAACAACGCGTAGAAAACGAGAAGGGCGCGAAGGGAGTTGACGTTAAGTGAGCCTGAAAAGCCAACGTCGTTTAGCAGCTGAGATCCTCAAGGTAGGACGAAATCGGATTTGGATAGATCCTGAAAGAATAGATGATGTTGAGATAGCGATTACGCGAGATGAATTAAGGAAGCTAATCCATGAAAGAGTCATACAGCCAAAACCTGTCACTGGAGTGAATAGATCAAATGCACGCATTCTCCATTTGAAGAAGAAGAAAGGTCTAAGACAAGGTCCAGGGAAAAGGAGTAAGTCGAGACGCTCGAAGAAAGAGATCTGGATGATGAGGATTCGAGCGATGCGAAGGAGACTGCGCGAGCTAAAAGAACAACGAATCATAACACAAAGCACATACCGCCAGTTCTATAAGAAGGCTGGAAGTGGTGTTTTCGAATCAAATGCCGAAATTGAACGCCGAATAAAAGCTAGTAATTTGTGGAGGACCCGTTGATGGCAAAAGGGCCTTCGTATCGTCTCCCATTTCGACGACGTCGAGAAGGAAAAACAGACTATAAAGCGAGAAGAGCAATGATAATATCGAGGCTCCCCCGTGTGGTGGTACGAGGGTCCCTCAAACATATGAACGTCCAACTTGTGGACGCAACCTCCAAGGGAGACGAAGTTATCGCATCAGCAAACTCGCAAGAACTCCAAAAATATGGTTGGAAAGCAGGGTGTGGGAACTTACCCTCAGCCTATTTAACAGGACTACTCTGTGGAAAAAAAGCAGTTAATAAAAAAGTGAAAAAAGCAGTAGCGGATATAGGATTGCATCAACCTACAAAAGGCGCACGGGTATTTGCATCGATAAAAGGTGTGATAGATGCAGGCGTTGACGTTCCTCACAAAACAAGGAAATTTCCACCAGAAGAGAGACTAACGGGACAGCACATCGTTGACTACGCTAAGGCTTTTGCCACCTCAAACGCTGAGTTGTATGAGAAACATTTCTCCAAGTACATCAAAGCCAAAATCTCCCCTGAAAAACTCGTGGAACACTTCAAAATTACAAAGGAAAAAATCACCGCGCCACCACGAAAAGAAAAGGCAAAGAAAAAGATTTCTCCTGAGAAAAAAGTGAAACGAAAAAATAGAGGGAAAAGTGAAAAATCATGAGACGGGGACGGAGACGCTCACGACCACGAAGAAGATCAGTTAGGAGACCAGATGAAACATGGATACCAAAAACCAGTCTAGGCAAGATGATCAAAGAAGGTAGAATATCGTCCATGGAGGAAGTTTTCATGGAAGGGTTGAAAATTCGAGAACAGGAGATTGTGGATCTTCTGCTTCCGGACCTGCAGGAAGAGGTTATTGACATAAATCTTGTGCAGAAACAGACTGATGCGGGTGAAAGATCTCGATTTAGGGCAATTGTAGCTGTTGGCAGCCGTGATGGATATATAGGACTTGGTAATGGAAAGGCAAAGCAAGTACGCACAGCAATTGAAAAGGCTGCCACCAACGCAAGATTGAACATAACTTTTGTGCGAAGAGGCTGTGGAAGCTGGGAGTGTGGGTGTGGAAGGCAACACTCTTTGCCATTCAAAACAAAAGGTAAAAGTAGTGGTGTACAAATTATGCTGCTTCCAGGACCTAGAGGCTTGGGGCTAGTGGCAAGTGAAACAGCTAAGGTTATTCTTAGCCTTGCTGGAGTAAAAGATTGCTGGACTAGAAGCTTTGGCTCAACAAGAACAATTCCTTCCTTTGCCTATGCAGTTTTTGACGCACTCAAGAAGACCTACAGCCTGATCACTCCCGAAGAATGGGTGAGATGAAATGAAAAGTAAACACAAATGCTTAACGGTTGTACGCGTCAGAGGAGTAGGTGATGCATCACCTGAAATAGAAAAAACGCTCGAAATCCTACACCTGAATAGAAACTGTCACATAACGTTAGTCGATGACCGACCATCCTTCCTCGGTATGCTGAAGAAACTCCACCACTTCGTGACTTGGGGTGAAACTACAAAGGAAAGCGCTCTTCGACTGCTAAAAGAGCGAGGTCGACTTATTGGAGATAAAAAACTTGATGACAACTATGCTCAAAAAGTTGGCTTCAAGAGCCTTGAAGAGTTGGCTGAAGCCACAGTTACGTTGACAGTCGAATTCAGACATCTACCTGAAATCAAACCAGTTTTTCGCGGACACCCTCCACGAAAGGGCTATAAGGGGAAAATAAAAAAGAGTTACACTTCAAAAGGAGTCACGGGATATCGAGGTGAAGCAATCAACTCTCTGGTAGAGAGAATGACCTAAGAATCGTTAGGTGACCACACAAAGACTTTATGTTAACTATTCGTCTAATCTCAAACCGAAAAGTGATAAAGAATGCCACACAAATTTCGAAAAACTCGCAAGAAACGTGGTACTAGGACAGTTGGTTACGGTAGAATAGGTCAACATAGAGGTGGAGGTCAAAGAGGAGGTCATGGGAAGGCAGGCCGCCACAAAGGTAAATGGTCCTACGTACTAAGATATGAACCAGACTATTTCAGCAAGAAAGGATTCTATTGTCCAAACCAAAAGCAAGTCAACGTAATGAATGTAAGCGAGTTAGAGGATTTAGCAGCTATACTCTCACGAGAAAATCGCCTAGAAGAAAAGAATGGAATTCCCTTTCTGGATTTAGCTAGCTTGGGCATTGACAAGCTCTTGGGTTTAGGCAGAATGACTAAACCTTTTTCAATAAAAGTTGCATCCTACTCAGAATCAGCCACTAGGAAAGTAGAAGAAATCGGGGGCAAAATTAACTAGTTAGGTATCCACTAGGAAATCAAACGCCGGAAAACTCAAGGGAAAGGAAAAAATGGCTGGACGATTCCTCGGTTTATTCAAACCCGTTGCCCGATTCTTACCTGAAGCCACGCCTCCAAAAAGACGAGTTAGCTTCAACCAGAAGATACTATGGACTGCTCTAGCCCTCATCATTTATTTGATTATGGCTGAAGTACCATTGTATGGATTACCTTCAGGCGAATCAGGCTTTGAGATGAGCTATATCAGAGTCATATTTGCCTCCAACCGCGGAACCCTGCTCGAGCTCGGTATTGGACCCATTGTTACTGCAGGTCTAATCCTCCAACTTCTAGCTGGCTCAGGAATGATCGGAGTGGACATGAGCAATCCTGAGGATAGAGGTCTCTTCACAACAGCCAGCAAATTCTTCTCAATTCTACTAACTGGTGTACAAGCATTTGCTTACGTCATTGGGGGAGTCTATGGAGCTCTTCCGACACCTGTGGGTATTATAATATTTCTCCAGCTACTTTTTGCAGGCATAATAATTATGTTATTAGACGAAATGGTGCAAAAGGGGTGGGGAATAGGAAGCGGAATTAGCCTCTTCATTATGGCTGGAGTAGCTCAGAGAATAATGTGGGATAGTTTCGCCTTGACCCCCGGACTAGCTGATGGAAAAAGCTACGGAATATTTCCCGCTTTGGCTCAAACTATCGGATTCGGTCAGCCCGTTTTCTCCACCGCTCTGGAATACGTTCCCTTCAACGCGACATCTGGCGCGTTAGCCCACTTCATCCCAGCTGTGGACAACGCCTTCATACGACCTCAAAATTTGCCTTCGCTGCTTGGATTCTTTACGACTATCGTGGTGTTTCTGGTCGTGATCTATGTGGAGGGTGTGAGAGTCGAGCTTCCTGTTTCCCATGCTGATTACAGAGGTTACCGTGGAAGATATCCTATCAAGTTACTCTACGTCTCAAATCTACCAGTAATTTTCGCCTCTGCACTTTTTGCCAACGTATACTTCTTCTCTCAGATAATATGGAGCAATTTCAATCAAGCCAACGCTAACTTCTTTCTAAATTTATTAGGCACATATGCCTGGGTGGGAAATCAACCACAACCAACTGGTGGTCTAGTATACTACGTAATGGCGCCCCGAAGCATTCTAGATGTCGCCTTGAATCCCATGAGAGGGATAGTTTTCGCACTGATCCTCATAGGATTCTGCATAATCTTCTCAATAACATGGCTGGAGGTGGGCGGACTTGGTCCAGCCACAGTTGCTAAACAATTGGTGGATTCCGGCATGCACATACCAGGCTATCGAAGGTCAACCAAACCAATTGAGACAGTACTGAAAAGGTATATTCCTGTGGTGACAATCCTTGGAGGAATCACAGTTGGAACGATAGCAGCCCTCGCAGACTTCTTTGGCGTTTTCGGGACAGGTATGGGCGTGTTACTGTCTGTGGGCATAATCTATCAATATTATCAGCAGCTAATGCAAGAACGCGTTGCAGAAATGTACCCCGCATTCAGACGCCTCTTCGGCGGCTGAAAACCTACAGATGCAGCCCAAGCCCCATGTAAGGGACACGCAAGCGTTAGGAAATCGTTGTTGCAACATCTCGTTTTGGATAAATGCCAGTGATATCTGCGTGATAGTTGAAGGCGTATTTGGAATTAATATTCTGACTTCGAAAGTCTTAGCTACATACTCATCTAATTAGCCTTTACATTCAAGGTGAAAAGGTTGGAGACGTCAAGGTTTGAGAAGAAAGAACATGTTTATCCGCTTAGGAATTCAGATGAAGTGTATGATGAGCCAAGAGGGGGATCCAATAGACCCATTACAGAGTCTCCTAAGGGATTAGTATCTGGATGTTTAACCACTTTGTTTTCTAGACTAATGCTCTTCTATATTTCTGACATAGGAAACCTGTGGACTTGGATGGAGTCAGAGTTTCCAAGAGGAAATAATGTTTAGTTTAATCTCTTAAACGCGATTAGCTAGCTCCATTTTTGATACGTGAAAGCCACTGAATTTGCATAAGTTTCCTTGAAGAATCTTTTTATCAGAGCTCTATAAGATATAGAGTGCTCTTGAACTAGGCAGGTATGTTTGCCGTGTTATTGATTAATCTGAGCCTGATATTCGGTCTCCTTCATGCCTTCATTTATACGGGGAGTTCTGGATTCTTGAATGTTGGAGTTGGCAAAGCCTTGTTCATCGATTGGCTATTGACCCCCCAGGCTCCGGGGGCAACCGTTTTCATCCTTTTAATTTGCGTGTTTATGACATCTCTCACCTCGGGAGTAAACCGATTGTTCAGCAAGCCTAAACAATTAAGGGCTTGGAGAAAGGAGGTCAAAGAATGGACAGACCAATTCAGAGACGCCTCGAAAAAGAAAGATCAGAAACGCATAGACAAGTTAGGAAAGCAGAAATCTAGAATAATGAAGCTACAGCAGAAAATGTCTTGGCAGTCAATGAAAGTATCACTGCTTTTCTTCATTCCGTTCATTATCCTGTGGCAGGTCCTGTGGGGTATCTACAGTGAACCAGTTGCCTTTCTCCCAGGATTTGGTCCACTCACAATAATTCTATGGTATTTGGCCTGCTCCATGTTTTTCAACTCATTGTTCTCACGCGCACTAGGTGTTGGTTTGGGAGCAGCTGATTGATATGCCACGACCAGCACTGAGAACAAGAAGTAAGAAACGAAAATCACGTGGCTTACCTGGCGGTCAACACAAGACCATATACATGGCAGAGAAAGTTTCTGGGTCAAAATGTTCAAAGTGTGGTCGTAAGCTCACTTTTCAACCCCATTCTTCTTCAGAAATCCGCAAGCTTAACAAGACCAAAAAAAGAATCAGTCGAACACACGGCGGGCAACTATGCCCTTCTTGTCTACGTAATTTGCTGTTGCATGAATCCAGAGTCATTTAGAGTATAGGCGTTAATTCGAAATGAGCGTCCATTCCTCCGCTAGGATGGTTGTTTGTTTATCTGGAATGGCTGGATGTGGCAAGAGCACTGTTGCAAAGAAGATTGCTGAAAAATATAACTTACGTTATTTCTCTGGAGGTGACGCATTAAAGGCTATAGCTTTGGAAATGGGCTATACTCCTCTAGACAGGGGGTGGTGGGAAAGCGAGGAAGGAATGCGATTCCTCTCGGAGCGAATGCAAGACCCTACTTTTGACAAAAAAGTAGATGAGAAATTATTGACTTGGGCAAAAGAGAGAAATGTTGTCCTGGACAGCTGGACTATGCCTTGGCTTCTAAAAGATGGGTTCAAGATATGGCTAGTAGCATCTACAGAGGAGAGGGCTCGACGAATTGCAAATCGGGATGGAATAACCTTTGAGCATGCTCTCTCGGCTCAAAAGAAGAAAGATGCACGAACCAAGACAATCTATAAGAAACTTTATGGATTCACCTTAGGTGAAGACTTTTCCCCCTTTGATGTTGTCTTAGATGTAAACTGCTTAACTCCAGAAGAAGTTTTTCAGACGATATCCCAAGTGATAGACAATTTTCTGAAAGCTAATGAGTGACTATGACTTTTAAATGCGCGAATATATAATTCTACATGTTGAACACACTGACGAGTGCCCAGCAAATTGGGTTTCAGGCAGCCTTTTCAGGCACTTGTTACATTGCTTCAGGGATTTTCACCACTACTTTTGAACTGTCAGCGAATACTAACTACATAAGCATTTCTAGAAGCAATAGAACGCTATCAAGGTCCTACGTATGCTTCGTTTGATTCCATATTTCCGCAAAAGCAGAAATAGCCTGACTTTGAAAACTAGGTTCTCAAAGCTTTTTGTGATATTCATTATCAACCTCTCAAAGGTTACACTAATTATTTTCTAGTCTTGTTCAGATATAGGTATAGTTTCAGAAATCGACACATCAGAGAAATCGACTGGTCATCTGATCACATACATGTCATAGTAGGGTTCTACCTATTTTTCCAATTAGTACATTCGAATGTGAGAATCATGAACTACTCTCAAATCTGTGCAAGAATCCAGTTACCTATAAATATGAGATGCATGTTTTCTTTCAAAGTCTATGGGGGAATGTTAATGCCCGCAGTTGAAGTTGGTAGAATTTGTGTAAAAATCGCAGGAAGAGAAGCTGCCCACAAGTGTGTGATCGTGGATGTGGTTGATAAGAACTTTGTATTAATAACTGGTCCGAGAAAAGTCACAGGAATAAAACGTAGAAGAGTCAACGTAAATCATCTTGGACTCACTAAAGATAAGATCAATGTAGATCGAGGGGCAAGCGACAAAGACGTGACTGAAGCACTTGAGAAAGCAGGTAAGATTGACGGAATGAAGCAACCTGTGAAACCAGCTGTATAAGTTTACGCTGTAGCTTAATCCATTTACTGACCTTTAACTCAAAGTGCAGTTGATTTTCTTTCGCTTCTATCACTCATATATGATATGTATATTGCTCTTTGCCAGATTCGAATTCCCACTGTAGGGTTTCTCGCAAGTCTGAGTTTCTAAGACATTTAGTAATGGGGTCGTAACCATAAAGTTTGGCTTGACTTAAATGGCACTCTTGAAAGATCCGTGTTTTCAACTTTTGAACCTCAGGAGCTAGATAAAGTGTGAAATTTCCATTGGGAACTTTACTTTCAAACGCTTTTTGGCTAAATTTCTTTGATCCAGGCGAAATAAAGAGCCATGTATTGGAGCTCTTGATTGAACTAGTGACACTTCGATGGACTCGTCTATGATTTTCGCTTCCATATTCCCCCTCCCTATTATGGGTGAGCACAAAATCATATCCGGTCGCATAGGATTCCAGCTCCTTAGTTAACCAATTAGTGTTAAGGGTGCCATCATGATTAAGAATGGACGTTAGCAATAATGGATTTATTTGATTGTCTGATTCTTTGGCGAGAGACTGGCATGCTAAAAGAAATTCATTTTCCCTTTGTTTGCCCTGAGGATTGCAGCATACAATTGTCCATTTGGTTTTACGGGAACAGAGTATCAATCCTCCTGCGAATATTGTCTCATCGTCAGCATGAGCAACAACGAGAAGGGCTTTAGGTTTTGAAATATCAAATAGCCAGATTGGATCATTATTGGTTTTCACGTATCCAACCTCTTGAATCCGGTTTCCCTAAGTTTTCTTAGCCTTCACTTATCTATACGTCTCTGTGAAGGGACTTCATACTTTATTCTATTGTCCGGTTTTCTTCTTTTGGGACTAACCAGGGGAGATACAATCTGCAATCTATCTGTCTGTTTTGTAACAAATAAAGAGGTTGAGTTTATTGGACGCTGTAGAGGAATGTGTAGCTTTGAATACGCTATGGCAACTTCTGATAACTCCAGGAGAAAACCAAATTTCTATGTAAGCGCACCCGATTTCCAGGCTCGAATCCAATCCGAATTCTACTGATCTGCTCTCCAGTTTGCAGTCTACCTTTTAAGACTGCAGATTTGATGCCCAGTGCGATTAAGCTTTCTGGGTACTTTTTTCCTTCATCTAACCTATCTTCAAGTTTCTTTAGTTTTATTGTCGCACTAGCAAAGCGAGTAGTCAGGTTGTGTTTTCCCACCTTTCTCTCCATAGCATTAAGATTTGTAAGCTCTTCAAGGGCATTCATTTTTCGTTGCAGAGTTTCTTCCTTCTCATCCAATGATTCTAACAATGCAATTAGTTTAGACTTCTTTTTCTGCAGAGTTCCTAGTTTATTACGCATGATTGTCTTACTCAATATGTTCGTTAAATATCTGGAATTAATAAATTAGTTATGAAACAAGAATCAATATTAAATGTGTTAGCAGGTCATGTTTTCCAGAGTGGTTTCTATTATAATCTCCAATGCTTTTATTATGGTGTGAAGGTCCATACTTGGTATGGTCGATTTCTTACTTTTCTGTATCGCCACTGCTTGAGCTGGTAAGCTAGGAACATGTATGAATCCTGCAATAATCTTTAGTTTGTCTTTGATGATTTTATTCATCGTAGAGAAAAATATCTGGTTGCACCCAAATGTTCCAGCATTGTAGGAAATTTCCGAGGGGATCTTGTTTTCGCGTAGTCTGTTGAGGATTTTTCTGACTGGGAGATTTGTGAAATATGCAGCCGGGGCTGAAACTTCTAAGAGTTCATCAAAGGGTCGACTCCCACAATTATATGGAGTATTTGATTCAGTTAGATCAGCGAAGTTCAGAGCGACTTTCTCTAGGGAGATTACGGGGTGCGGAGATTGTCCAAGGCTGATTAGGACACTGGGTTCGTGTTTGTCGATTAAACTTTCTATCTTGTCTTTGATTTCTCTATACTCTAGGGGTATCTTGAATGATTTGATTTTAAACGATTTTATCTCTCTTCCATTCAGTACCCTTGCAGCTTCCCATGATGGATTTACGGTGAAGTTACCAAAGGGTTCAAAACCAGTCACTATAACAAGTTTTCTGGAGGACATTTGTACACTCCGTGAGTTTGGTGAAGCAGCGCTCCGTTAGTTGGTTTGTTCTGCTAACATGGTGGCAACTTCAACTGCGTGTTGAAGATTTTTGTCAAGTTCCTTCATTTCCGGGACGACATTTCTATAATACTCAATCGCTCCCCGATCTACAGTTCTTAGTAAGATCAGATTGGTGGGATAGAAGTAATGTTTAAACATTGTTTTGCTTCGAAGAGATTCTTCCACTGAATCGCTTGAGTAGTTAATGTGTATTCGAGTAAACACCACTTTGTCTCCATGCTTCTTCACTGCGTTAGCAGCTAATTCGTTCAGCTTGGGTTTCTGTTTTTCACAAGCAGAGCATCCGTCTCGAGTAATTGTTATAACATAAGCTTTTCCAAGTGTGGGCGCGAGAAAGTCTACGGGTTGTTTGTGAGTTGAAGACAACTCTTTCTCAAGTCTACTGAACTCTACAACATCAATAATCATAATATTCTATCAAGGACAAGGAATATTTAAGAGCACGCCTCCTTCCAGCTTTCACTTGGGCGTTTAGGCGAATCCAAATAGATCTCTTAGTTCATCCCAAGTGTAGACTAAGATGGTAATTATGACGCTTGTGTAAACCGGCCAACGTAGGCTCTGGGAGACTCCAAGTATGATCTGTGGATTCACACCGAGAAGAAAGTTTGCCAATATAGTGTTTGTCAAGACAGCTTCAATCAGGCAAATAGTTACGACTAGTAGAAGTAATACGAGTTCATCGAAAAACCTGTTTGAGCTTACTTCGTGTTTAATGAATAGAAGCGTACCTGTCATTCCAGACAAGATTCCTAAATAGATAAAAACGTAAACGTGGATGAGACCTCTTTGCGCAAAATAGGATGCAAATAGCCCTGACTCATAGAGTTGTATGGGAATTCCTCGCCAATCTGCGAAAAATGTCGATAGGATATCCAAAATACCTAGGACTGGCAAAAGGAGGATCACTCGGTCCAGATGGCTTAGTTTCATTTAGACCTGAAGTGTTTTAGGTGTACAAGATTTATAATGGTTAGCGCAGGTAGGTTTTGACGATTTCAGTTCTTCAAATCGAAGGTCAATATTTGGATTTGCTGAAAGATGCAGCTCGGAAAGTGGAGCCCATCGAGGCTTGTGCCATGCTTTTTGGTGAGATCAAGGATGAAGAGATTGTTGTCAAAAAGGTTGTGGTGGCAACCAACAAGTTGCACTCGGAGAAAAGATTCGAGATTGACCCCGAAGCTGTGGCTGAAGCTTTGACGGAAGCGGAGCGAGAAGGACTGGAATTTGTTGGTTTATTCCACTCTCACCCCGCACCAGCTTCTCCATCCTCGCTTGATGTCGAATTCATGAGATTGTGGGGGGACGCCATCTGGCTGATTTTGTCCTCGAAAGATAGCAGGATTGGTGCTTATAGAATGGAGAACGGCAAAGTGAGTGAAGTGGCAATAAAATGTGTCAATACTAAATCTTGAGGTGCTAGAGGATGAGGGCAAGAATTGCGGGAAACGTGATGAAACATACTCATAAGGAATTGAGTTAAGTGTTAGCTGTTAGCTTCAACCTTTTTAGGCAACGTGTTGTGAAGACATAGTGTAAAATGGAGGTCAATACTTGGCTTATGAGTATATCAAGCAGCGAAGGACGATCAGAAAGTATGTGCAGAAACCTGTTCCAAAAGAGATTTTGGAAAGATGCGTAGATGCTGCTAGGCTCTCACCTTCGGGGCTTAACTGTCAACCCTTAAAGTATTGCATTGTAGATGAGTCGAATCTAGTCAGAGAGGTTTTTGACACTGTTAGATGGGCTGGGTATCTACCGGAATATGAGCCAACTTTGAAAGAAATGCCGTCAGCCTACATCGTGATACTATTGGATAAGAAGATACGGGCAAACTATGGGCATGACG
>JAUWDF010000055.1 GCA_030608925.1 Candidatus Bathyarchaeota archaeon
AACAGACCTCAAAGGAAATCATGAAAATCTTGAAGACATATTCAGAAAAGTTTCAGCAGTGGGGACTTGACGAGGCTTTTCTTGACATGACTAATCATGTTAGTGATTATGACGAAGCTGCTGGGCTTGCTTTAAACATAAAACATGATATTCTTTGGAGTCAGCAGCTCACTTGTTCCGTGGGAGTTGCTCCCAATAAGCTTGTGGCTAAGATCGCTAGTGACTTCGAGAAACCTGATGGTTTAACAGTAGTTAAACCCGATGTTGTTGTGAGGTTTTTGGATCCGTTGCCGGTTAGAAGATTGTTGTGGGTTGGTAAGAAAACTGAAACGCAGATGGTTGAGATGGGGATAAGAACCATTGGAGATGTCGCAGCCTATGATACTGTTAAGCTCATTGCGAAGTTCGGGAGTATGGGGTTGCGTTATTATAAGTTTGCTTATGGCATAAGTGAATCTGAGGTCGGGAGAAGGACTGGTATGGTCAAATCTGTTGGTCATGAAACTACATTTGGAGAAAACACTGATGAAGTCAATGTCATCGACAATAGGCTACATGATATTTGCGAGAGAGTTCACAAACGAATTGTTGAGCGGGGTATGCTTTTCAAGACCGTTACGTTGAAGATCCGATACTCGAACTTTCGGACCAACACTCATGCAAAGACCTTGACCTCTTTCACTAAGCGCCTTAAGGATTTAGAGAATGTAGTTCATTTGTTAATTCAACAATACCTTGATAGGGACAATAAAATTAGATTATTAGGTGTTCGAGTGACAAATCTAATATCCAATAGGGGGCAAGCAACCCTGGCTTAGGTTAAAGCTCGTGAATTTTACTAATAGCGTTAAAAGATTTTATAATACTCGGGTAATATCACTCTGATACTGCGAGGTCTATCCGGTTATGCCATTCTCACTTCGTGTTAAAATAAATCAAAATGAAATTGAGATTTCTGGTACACAAAAAGAGGTTTTAAAAACGATGCAGGAGCTCCCAGAGCTCATCGTGAAGGTTTCCAAAGCATTCAATGAAAAGAATTCAGAAGTTGCCGCTGAAAAGACTCCTATAAAGGTTCGATTAGCATCACCAGAAACAGTTTCTTCAAAGGGTTCTCCATCAATAAAGGGCGCAAAGAACTGTAGCCAAGCTGTCTTAAAATTACTGGAAACAGAGTGGGGTGCATGGAGACCCAGAACCTTACCTGAGATTGTTGAAGCTTTGAAGGACAATGCTATTCATTATCCAGCTTCAACTCTGTCTGGCGTTTTATCTTGGCTTGTGAAGAGAGGAAAGGTAAGACGATGGAAGACTGATGCAGGATATGTCTACATATTACCTGAAAAAGAGGGGAAATAGATTTGACTGGAAGAATACGAATCCAGTTGAAGATTCCTTTTGGAGAAATAGTTGTGGAAGGAGACGACGCAAAAGAAATTCTACGCATCTTAGAAGGAATGCCTTCTCAATTTATGGAAAAGGTTGAGGGGCTTGTCACAACTAAGCTAAGACCTCCTTTGCAAGCACAGTTACAGGGTATTGTGGAGTTCACCACTGATGGTCCAGTCATCTCTACAAGGGCTAAGTTCACCCACTATGAGGCTATTGGCTTGGTGCTTTATGCGTCAAATGAGAGGACTGCTACTGGATCTAAGATTGATCGTCTACTGCAATCAAGTGGAGTGAAATCGATGGTTCCAGCAAGATTGAATGAGATGACTAAGCGCAGTTTTGTCTTTAAGCCAGATCCTGCACGACCGGAGTTCAAATTAACTACTCAGGGTGAAAAATGGATCGAGGACGAAATCTTACCAAAACTAAAGAAGAAAACATGAAAATGGCGAAAGACTCAATATCAAGCACTTGGAAAGGAAAAAACTGCTTTAATGCACGCCAGTATAATTGACTGAATATACGATTATTACGTGTGTAAATATTGTAACATTACTCTTTTATTTCAGGGGTTTTCGAGGATGGGGGTCTTTTCTGCAGGTACTGATATCTTCTCGGTTTACCGTCTCTTGTCAGGATTCCCTCTCGAACCAGATCAACTAGGGCATGTGCTACTGCAGTGCGATCGTAATGAAAGCCTTGTCGTCCCATCTCTCCATGAACTTCTCCTAGACTACGTCCAACCTGAAACCAACCTTTATCCCATAGACCTAAGATTACGCTTTTGCAAGTTTCTCCCCGACCAGTTATACCATGCATCCCAGTCCTCTCAGTAGTTGAAGTAGCCTCTTGACTGACTAAACCGCTCTTTGACACTGAAGCCAGAATCTTGTCAACGACATCCCGCAGCTCATCGACGCTGCATTGGATCTCGAATTCCACAGCTCCAACCTTCATTTTCACATGAACCGTCGAATGACCTTCCAAGATAGTCCTTCCATCATTGCATGATTTTTTGCCACATCTTGTTATTGTATTGCGCAAATTGCACATGCGCAATATTTAAATACCAAGATGGACCCAACAAAAGATGTTGGTGAATCTTGGTGAATGCACAATACCCTATAACAACAACACCAAAATATAATTTTCCACTCCCAGAAGAAAACCTACAACTCCCTCTAGACTTCATCGAAATAAGCATGCGATCCTTGAAACACATGAAACCCGTGAAGCTTACACAAGAAAACTCAACATCTTTCCACCAAAATCCAAAAAAACAAACAACCCTGAACCCTACAACAGGATTAACCAAGCTAAAACCTGATCCCACCAAAATTCCAATTGTCGCAATGGATGTCTCAAGCATTAGACTAGGAGAAACTGAACAAGGAATCTTAATTGCACTCAGAGGGGCAATTGTTTGGAAACAAGATACACGATATCGCTATCTACGATTAGGTCCCTTTCCCTTTCACATAACCAACAAAACTCAGCTCGAGATTTCTTCTCTCTTCCGTCAACATCAGCAAACAATTCGCATACAAAGGCACACTATACCAAACATCCTATATCTGCAAACCAGACTCACAACCCTCCTTGAGCGGTGGATTCAAAGCTCAGTCAATCATACAACTAGAAGAAGCCTGATCCTCTGGGATGGGAGCCTTACTGCCGGTACACCTGAAACACCAACACTCGATATGGCACAATTACTAGAAGAAGCCAGAATTAGAAAGAACACCATTCTAGCTTTTTCTAAGATGACACGCTTACTCTTCAATGGTCGCCGTCTAACAAACCTTCTCTTAGACCATGAACCTCCTTGCATTATGAGAATAGAAGACAACACAGTATATGAAGGCCCGATGCATTTGATGGGAAATATATACGTTGCTAAACTAACTCGCGGCAGCCTCGCTTTCCGAATGGATATTGACAAACAGGTGCCCCATTTACATGTTGTTGAATCAGTTCAAAAATTGCTTGGAAATGATGTGGTTTTGCAAAGTTATCCTGAAACTCTTAGGTTAGCTCACATCTTCTCCACCTTCACAGCCATTGAAGTTCTAGGTATACAACGCTGCCTTTTCAAAGAGAAAAACCTAAAGATCTTAGCAAAACCTAATGTACGTCGCATACTTTTTGGACCTTTTGGAAAAGGGTTTGAAGGTTAGCTACCTTGAGACTCTACAGAAAGGAAGGAGTAACGATGCAAATCATCAGTTTTCCAAATGAAGAAGTAGGAAAGGGGGATTATCTCACAGTTGAAGATTTCAAAACTGGAAAAAGTCTGATCGTGCAAGTTGTGGATATTCAATATGCCAACATCCCAGGAATATTTGAGGAATTGCTTCGAAATTACGATGGCGACTCTTCTTTGCAAGGAGAAGACATTGATCCCTTTGAAGTAGCGACCCACATTGCCTATATCCAAGATGCGCGTTTGCTGGTCTGCAAAATCCGTGCGACAAATATCAATGGTGACATGGTTTTCACAAGTTCTTGGCTGCCTTCGCGTTCTCGAGCAGTAATCAGGAAACTCCCAATTGAAAGACTATTTGCTTCAGCAAAAAATGGCAACGAATACCTGATAGATCTGGGCGAAACAAATGAGAAAAAACAGTTTCAAGTAGACGTACGAGCTTTAGATGGAGGACTAAACATAATAACAGGCAAGAAAGGAACTGGAAAGTCCCACATAGCCAAATTGCTAACTCTCAGTTTAGTGACCCATGGAGCTCCAGTAGTTATTCTCGACATCAATGGCGAATATACAGGCCTAGGCAGAACCGCTGATGGAAAACCTAACGATCTCCATGAGAAAATTCACATCTTAACGCCTAAAAAAAACTTCAAATTAAATCTAGGAGAATTTAAAATCCGCGTGATGCTCAACATTTTAGTGAATGCACTCCATCTGCCAGGAACCTCAGCAAGAGAATTTGGGCGCATATGGCGCTTTCTTGACCAAAACAACGCTTTAAACATGAGAGAGTTGGGCGAAGCGATAAAAAACTGGAAATGCAACCAACATGTACGTGATGCTCTTTTCTCAAGATATTATACTCTGCTCAATTCCGGCTTATTCACCGACGAGCCCGCAAAAGTAGCCTCTTTTGAGGATTCAATCCATAAAACTCGAGTAGGGGGTGCTGTAGTGATCAATCTTCGCGATACATCGACTGTAGATAGACATGTCCTAGTGGAGTATGTGCTAGGTAAACTTGTGGATCTACTAACAGCAAAAAAACTTCGTGCTATTTTCCTATTTGCTGAAGAAGCGCACTTGTACCTAAGGGAGACTTATTGGGATGATATAGTCACCCGAATGCGTCACTATGGTATGTTTACCACCTTTGTCACAAACCAACCCGAAACTATTCGAGAAAACATTTATCGACAAGCTGACAATCTGTTTCTCTTCAACTTCACAAATGATCACGATTTAGAAACCGTTTCCCGGGCTTCCAAAGTAGATGCTGACACAGTGAAGTCTGTGGCACGGGACTTACCACCCCACCACTGCCTTGTCTTAGGCAAAATTGTGAATGATTTTCCAATCGTCACAAAAGTGAGAAAACTCGATGTGCAGACAATGGGCCACACACGCTTGTTTTTCTCAAAAATACATCCTCTGTCCAACCCTGTGAGAAGCATGTAGATTCCAGCTAGATCTCGAAATCACAAATCTACACTAGTGAAAAATCCGCTTTTACATTGTATGTGCTCTCCCAGCTTGAGTTTCAAGTTTCTGGGGAGCTTTAATTTTCAGACCATATATCAGCGCACCCACAAAACAGATCATAGCAGCAACCTGAAAAGTAGCGACATAAGCATCAGCCTTTGACACCCCAGTATTGATTAAATAATCAGCAATTGGACCTCCAATAAAGGTGCCTGCGACTCCAAACGATACGTATGTGACAGCATTGTATCTTCCGAAGAGTCTCCCCCTACGCTCCGGAGAAATCAGGTCAGCTGCAAAGAGATACCCTACAACCGATATAAATGCCATTGAAATGCCACTCAAACTGTTAACAAGGATCATTTCCTGAACGTTCCGCGCTAACATATATAGAATCGGAGTGACAACCGTCAACATTAAACCAATCCCCAAAGTGTTTCTTCGTCCAATCTTGTTTGAAAGAGGTCCAGCAATCAGACTTGCAAAGACAGTTACGATAGAGGCTGAATTCCGAATCATAACAATGTCGAAAGAGGAAGCCCCGATGGGAGAGCCTAGTCCAATGTAGAAAATGAGAATCTGTAATATGGAATAGGTTCCTAATCCAACGATAAACATCGCAACGAGGAACCAATGGAAAGTTCTGGAATTTGAATCCGTT
>JAUWDF010000002.1 GCA_030608925.1 Candidatus Bathyarchaeota archaeon
CACAGAAGCTATTGCGTAGAGGCTTCATCACAAATGAGCAGGTGATAGATGCAAGCATGTATTGTGAGGAAGTCGGAATAAAGATACGCCTACAGAATATGATAGGGCTTCCTGTGGATGACCCGTTATCAGATGCGCTAGAAACTTTAGAAATGAACCAGTATATCAATCCCACAGACTCATGGGCGGCTATATTTCAGCCTTTCCCAAAGACAGACTTGTGGCAACATAGCGTTGACAAGGGGCTTATAACAGAGAATACTCCTGCACAGGCATTCTATGAACATACCCCATTAGCTATAGAGAACGCGGATAAAATAAACAGACTACACAAGTGGTGGTTCTTCGCTATAAAATATCAATGGCCCATAGAGCTAGTGAAAATATTGTTGGACACGCCCTTGACAGCAAAACAAGAACAAAGAATTCAAGAATACAGGTGGGACGTAGCTAAGAAGCTACTCTACGAAATGTAAGGAGAGGGTTATGAAAAAAACTGCATTAGTTTGTGGAGCGGGAGGTTTTATAGGAAACCATCTTGTAACTAGATTAGTACACGAAGGTTTCGACGTAACAGGCGTGGATTTAGTTTATCCAGAATATAACAAAACAGATGCCCATACTTTTTGTATTGGGGATTTACGAAGTCAGGCGGCGTGTGACGCACTCTTTATTAATAAACATTATGACGAGGTTTATCAACTGGCGGCTGATATGGGAGGGGCGGGCTATATTTTCACTGGCGTACACGACGCAGATATTATACACAACTCCGCATTGATAAATCTTAATATCATTGAACGTTGTGTTCAAACAGGCGTTGGAAAAGTATTCTTTTCATCCAGTGCTTGTGTATATAACTTGAACAATCAGCTAGAACCTGACAACCCTCGCTGTGATGAGGCATCAGCTATTCCAGCATACCCCGACAGTGACTATGGTTGGGAGAAGTTGTTCAGCGAACGGCTTTATTTAGCCTACAATAGAAATTATGACATACCGATTGCGATAGCAAGGTTCCACAATATTTTTGGACCTCGTGGTGCATGGAACAATGGTAAAGAGAAAGCACCAGCCGCAATCTGTAGAAAAATAGCTGAGCCTACAGACCACATAGAAATATGGGGCGATGGAAAACAGACCAGAAGTTTTCTTTACATAGATGAGTGCTTAGACGGAGTAAGAAAGCTAATGGACTCTGACTTCATGGAACCAGTTAACATAGGCTCTGACGAGATGATTTCTATTGATGACTTAGCTAAGATGGTTATGAATATCGCTGGCATAGAAAAGGAAATCAAACACATAGACGGACCTCTTGGTGTTAGAGGAAGAAGCTCGGATAATGAACTTATATATAAAAAGCTAGGCTGGAAACCAGCCTTGAAGTTGTATGATGGCATGGTTATTTTATATAAGTGGGTGGAGCAAGAGATAAAATGAATGATGCAGTAGTTTTTTATAATCATTTTGGAAACGGAGACATCTTTGAATCCAGAGAATTCGTAAAAGAATACATGGAAAAGATACCGGCGAAGGACTATTACTATGCTCATGGAAAGCCCCCAAGAATTTTGGCGGATATTCCAGAGCTTCAATTTACAGACGTAACAGAAATCATGGACGGCATGAATGCAATTACCTTAGTAAATGGTACAATTTATATTAATACTTGGATAGGCAGGGATGGAAGATATGTGCTACCAGGAATTGGTTGTACGGTTGAAAAACTGTACGAAATGCATAATGACATACTCACCGCCCTAGGAATTAGACGTTTAGAAAAAGAAATGTTTGACTATATTCCTAACATTGATTATTCATACTATAACATAAGCTACGTCCAAGAGTTTTTAGACGACCACCCTAAGCAGAAAGTTTTAATTTCCAATGGAAATGTTTATTCTAATCAAGCAGTGAACTTCGACTTTACACCAGCAGTTGATATGCTGGCGAAGGTTATGCCAGAGGTTACTTTTATTCTGACTCAGGATGCGGATATTTCTAGGGACAATGTAATTTTCACATCAGACATTATAGAGACAGATGATGGATTTGACCTCAATGAGATTTCTTACCTAAGCATCTTTTGTGACACGCATGTTGGAAGAAGTTCAGGTCCGCATGTTTTCGCACAGGTGAGGGAAAATTGGTTGGACTCAAACAAGGTGTCTCTATCATTCACAAACATGGAGTGTGCATCACACTTCGTCTGGAGACTTCAAACGAACATGAAGAAACGCTGGTCTGGAAGTACTGATGTAGCTGGCGTATACCAAGCAATGTTCGATGCGGTAAGGAGAATATAAATGACAACACTTATAGGTATGGTAGCATTTGGAAACTTGCCATTTACTAAGATGGCTATAGAATCCATTGAGGAAACGACAACGGAACCATATGAAATTTTCGTTGTAGTTGGAAAACCAGGTGACGTAGAGACAGCGGAATGGCTGAGTATGGAGGGCATTCCACACATAGTTCATCAGAAGAACATGGGCTTTCCTAGCTCATTAAACGATATTCTTGACTACACTTGGAAAGACAACGACTTTGATAACTTAGTCATCATGGGAAACGATGTAATAGCTTTGCCGTATGCCATTGATTCTCTAATCAAAGTATCTGACACCACTGACTACATTTGGATAAGTGCATCTGAGATTGATGTTAGAGTATTCTGCTCTCAACGTCCCGAAGTAGGAAAGTATTTCTATGGTGCGAACTATATTTTCAGAGACTTCGATGCTAGACCGTGGAAGGAATTTCCACTGGATGTATCTCCAGAGATTTCTATAAATCCTGATATATCTCTGAAAGATTGTCATAACCTGAGCATTTTTAAGAGGGACATCTTTGACAAGCTTGGGTACACGGACGTAAATTTCTATCCAGCTTACTACGAGGATAACGACTTTGTACGCAGGGCTATTCTTGATGGGACTATAAGAGACAAGTCAAAATTTCTAGACAATGCGCTCTATTTTCACTTTTGGAGTAGAACTATTAAACAAGAAACAGGAGGCTCTACCCACGAATATTTCAGAAACAATGAGGCTTTTTATAGACTAAAGTGGGGAGGTTTGTGGGGAAACGAAACATTCGACCTCCCATTTGACGGGGAAACTCATGGACTAACCCCTGAAGTTATGTTGGAATCAACTATTAAAATTGAATCCAGAGATAACGAGGAAAAAATCGTTGACTACTGGATAGCTCATCGAGGAAGCTCTCTGTATGGCAATTAAAGAGAAAGTAAGTCAAGAAGATTGGATGCTTTACAATGTCATATCCCATCCAGTTTTGTGTGGAGAATTCCTAGAAACACTCGAACAAGACCCTAGGGATAAGGTTCCTTGGGAATTTACTTGGTATCAAAAAGAGTTCATTTGTGATTTCGCTCACTTTGTTTCATTTTGTTGTGCTCGTACTGTAGGAAAGACCGTAGCATTGACCCACATTATCATCTGGATTTTGGTAAACAGGGTCTACCCTGGGGATTACATTACTTACACTGTGCCAAACAAAGTTCACCTTACACCCGTTTGGGATAACCTAGTAAGAAAATTCAGGGGGAATGAAATCCTAAGACACTTCCTTCCAGTGGGTAAAGGCATTAACTCATCTGACCATAACATTAGATTGTTAACAGGAATGTCTTTGGATTGCCGAATAGCAGGTACCTCGGGTACCGGTGCTCCGGTAGTCGGTATGCATACGCCTTTTCAAGCACTAGACGAGGCATCTTTTTATCCTTGGGGAACGTGGATTGAACTTCAGCCCACATTAAACTCCTGGCAAAGAGGATTTAGACAGATAGTATCTGGAGTTCCACTAGGGCTTCGTGAAAGAAACGTTTTATATTATGCAGACATAATAGACGACACTTATACTAAACATCGAATATCAGCACATCAAAACCCTCGCTATGACAGCGAACAAGAAGAAAGAAACCTTATAAAATATAGGGGTGCTGATTCAGAAGATTATATTCATCACGTTTTAGGTCGTCACGGCACTCCATCATTCTCAGTATTTGATAGAAGCCTAATGCTAATAAAGCAGTATCCAGTTCACAAAATAAAGTTGTCAGGATTAAAACACGAAACGTTAGATTCAATTCTTGCATATTTAGCGGCACTCCCAACAATAGATACACCACACGACTACACACTAGTAGGAGTAGACCTTGGCTACACTGAACCAACAGCTATAATGATTATGTACGCCAAGAATCAAACCTTCTACTGGCACGCTCGAATAGAACTAACGAAGGTTCCATATCCAACACAGAAAGCAATCTTTGATTGGTTGGATACAAGATTTGGAAGATTTGATATTATTGGAATGGATGCTGGACATGCTGGAAAGAGCGTAACACAGGACTTGTTACAAGCAGACGGTTACTTACATAAAGAGTTTGATAAAAGATTAATTCCTGTAGAATTTTCGTCAAACATAATTTTAGGAATTGATGCCGATGGCGAAGAAATCAAAACCAAGCTACGCCCATTCTCGGTGTCTTTAGCACAGGAGTTTACAAACTCCCACAAGCTAATATATTCCAGTACAGACATGGGGCTTGTAACAGAATTAGAGCGAATGACGTATACAAAAACTCCAAGAGGAGATATCGTATACAAGACTCTCACAATGAGAGGCGGAGAGAAGGGCGAGGACCACCATACAGCGGCACTGCTCTGTGCTATGGTGGCTCACTACACTCTCCGTGACCAAAGAATTTACAGACCAAAATCAAGACGGTTAGCCCAACCTTCTTGGAGAGCACAACCGAGGGTATAAGAAAATGACTACAAAAGAAGCAACCGCAGTTATAGAAACTCCATTAGCTAGTGCCAGTACACAGTATAGTGTTTCATGGCCTTGGTATGGTCAAACTACTACAGGAGTTTGGTCGCCCTCAGATGTTGATAAGTTAGAATTCACAAAACATGGCGACTGGTCGAGAGTTGTTCAAGACTGTAGATATTACTACAAACGTGACCCGTTTGTTGCTACAGTAATAAACAAAATCATTGACATGGCTATCAATGATATTATAATTCGACCTGGTGAAGCCAGAGATTCTATTCAGAATATTGTTCAAGGAATTAAACATCCGTTGTTGCAATTCCTTAGAGGTGCATCTTTAGAATATCTTTCATCTGGACTTGTACTTCCAGAGATTTCATTTACGGAAGTCGAGAGAGATGAACTCCACGCTTTAGGAATTAAAAGGTTTTCAAAACTGTTACTTCCTACAGATATGTGGGTCAGAGATGCGGCAACTATCGTTGTAAAAGACCCCTTTATTGGCGGAAAGAAATCTTACTTCATGAAGATTACTGATGAGATGCAGTACTTCATTAAGAATAAGGGCACATACTCCGATGGGACAAAAGACCTTGAACTATATCAGCAACTATTAGAAGAATATCCTGAAATCGTTAGAGCAGTTCTGGCAGGAGAAACCCAAATTAAATTGGAAAATCCGATGGTAATTCAGTACAGAACTTTATCAAGCGACTCCTATCCTACTCCGTATCTCTATCCCGCACTTGAATCATTAAAGCATAAGAGAAATCTAAAGAGAATGGATTATTCCATTGCCGCTAGAGTTATCACAGCCATTCAATTGTTCAAGATGGGTAGTGATGAATACCCTCTTACTGAGGACAATGAGGACCAATTGGAGTCTCTAAAGCAAGAAGTAATGTGGAGAGAAAGCCAAAGTGACAAGCAGATGGAAAGAATTTTTCAGCTATTTGGCAACCACACACTTGATGTTTCATGGGTTATGCCAGATGTTGAAGCTCTGTTAGATGAATCAAAGTATCGCTCAGTCAATCAAGACATAGCAGTAGCACTAGGATTTCCTAGAATCTTGATTACTGGTGAGACAGAGCGCACACAAACATCTGACCCCGACATTGCAACGATTTCACCATTGAATACAATGGAGAGAATCCGTGAATCAATATTCCCCATAGTACATAGGATTATTGATACAATAGTTAAAGAGAATAACTTAGGTGGACAGCCTATTGTTGAATTCAAGCCTATTAATTTGATGGCGATGTCAGACTTCGTTTCTGGTATTGCAGAACTCTATAACACAGGAAACCTGTCAAGAGAGGACTATGATGCCGCATTCGGGTATAGTTTCTATGAACAAGTTGAAAAGAGAGTAGAAGAAAAAGCAATCATGGATGAAAAGAACCTTGATGAATTTGCACCAGTCCCACACTCTCCTCAACCTGGACAGCAGACTACTACTACTAAAAAGCCCGTAAAGAAACCAGCAAAGAAACCAGTAAAGAAGGCTACTGATGTCTAAATTGATGAAAAGTAATGGCAATTGAGGGTATACAATGGATATAAAAACAACCAATATTGTTACAGATATTGTAGAATTAAGTACAGAGGATAGAAAAAATCTACCTAAAGAGGTTTCTGCGGCAGTTTCAAAGAACCCTACTCTAAAATGGATTAAATTTATTCTTACTGATGACGCTCCTAACGCGAATATGCAGAGAATTCCCGTAGAGGAATTCGCAAATTTAGTTAGAACTGGTATACATATGCCTATAAAAATGTCTCAAGGTTACGTTCGAGATGGGCATGAGTACTCAGTTCCAATTGGTTCAATTGCAAGTTTAGTTGAACAAGAACACCATGTAGAAGGCATTGCTGGACTCTGGAGGAAAGAATTTCCTGGAGAAGTAGACCTTCTCGAAGAAATGACCGCCAGCGATGAAAAACCACAACTTTCTTGGGAACTCTTATATAGAGCTTCCGTAATAGAAGATGATGGTACAGAGGCTTTTCATAACGTTGCTCTCGCCGCGGCTACCGTAGTTGGTATTCCGGCATATGAAGGGAGAACTCCCATCGTTTTGATGGCATCTAAACACGAAAGTGATGCTGACTATAAGATTAAAATAGAGGAGTATGACAAGATGGAGGAAAAACTTAAGACACTCCAGACTCAAGTTGACTCACTCACGGCGACTAATAAGGAACTTGAAACCAGCTTTTCTACCTTGAAAGAGGAACATAAAACTTTGAAGGGTGAATTGGAGAAAGTTACTGCTGAGAAGGAAGAACTCGCAGAGTTCAAATCCGGAATTGATGCTGAAAAAGCAGAGGCAGATAAACTAGCTTCCATTTTGAAGCTCTTTGAAGATGCTGAACTAACAGTTCCCGCTGAGTACCTTGAGAATGAAGAAAAGAAAGCCAGTTTGCTTGATATGGATACAAAACAACTTGAATTCTTCTTGCACGAAATCTCTCTCTTTGCTTCCGCTAAGGAAGATGAGGAGGAAGGTGGAGAAGAAGAAGCAAGTAAGCATCTTGGTTCAAAAATTCGTTTAAATCCTAAAGCTGATAAGTCGAAAGATTTGTCAACCAAGGATATTGCGAAAGCCCTAAAATCCAGAGATGGAGGTAAATAACGATGGAAATTAATAAGTTTACTGATATTCGGGGCGTGATTGCTAATGAGGATATCGTTGAAGGTCGTATGGGCTTTATTGCTCCCAACGCCTTTACAGCAGGTTATAACTTTGGAAGTCGACTGGATTGGATACCTGGCATTTCTTTGCCAACATCCGACGCAGAAGCGGCTCTCTCCAAGTTTGTTGTAACTTGGCGTGTCCCTGACCAGTCACTACCCATGTATTTACCGGAACCTCACGTTCCGTGGGCACTTCGCAGAGGCTTTGATAAAGAAGCTAACTTACCGTTGACGAGTACTACGGTTCACCTGACTTGGCCTGGCTCCAAGCATGGTCAGACTATTCCTTCGGGACATCTGTGCCTTGCTTTTGGTGGCGGTGTATTCACATTCCCCTCGGGGCATTATGTGAATAGTGCTAATATTATGATTACAGGTAATCCGATTTCGGTTGAAGGCACTGATTCTGGTGCTGACCAAGGAAAGCCCGAATATAGTACTACTCAGGTAGTCGGTTACGTCGAATACTATGATACCAGCAATGGTTATCTAACAGTAAGAACTCTAAACCCATAAAATTAATGGTGGAGATTTAAAATCATGAGCGAGAAGTTTAAAAAGGAACATAAAGAAGCATTGGCGGCAGTAATGCAGGACGCTGAACAGCGTGAGGCATTGGCTCAGATTTTGGTAGAGTGGATTGAACCCGGCCATCTCACTAATGAATTTGCTGGCGTGATGCTAGGGACCCGTGCTCTTGAAGCGGGCGACGCACTTGTGAAGAAAATTCGCAAGGGAATTGACGTTAGAACGTTGGTTCCTGGTGCGGTGCATCTGGCAAGCGAAATCACAATCTCTGACCGAATCAACTTTGTGTTGGACGGTGCAGATGTTAAAGTTACCGCAAATGAGTGGGAACTTGAACGCGGTGAGATTGGTACGGTTGACTCTATTGCCTCTGAAATGCGTGCCAAATTGCAAGACTATTTTGTAACAAAAGTATTTACTGCTCTAGCGAGCGTTTGGAGTACCGCGAATACTCCTAATAACTACGCAGAAATCTCAGTCTCGGACTGGGCTACTGGTGGTGCAACGGCTATGGCCGCTGTAAAACTTGCTATTGACAGAATTAATCAGACGACTCCTGGTGTGAAAGTTATTATTGGTTCTACGGAAGCTATGACTCCCATAACCCAATTTACGGCTTTCTGGCCTGATATCGCATCCACAGCAGCTTATCACACAGCTGATGAACTCATAATGAAAATTATGGCTGATGGATGGCTCGGTAAATGGTACGGAGCACCGTTTGTCAAGATTCCGCAAGTCTGGGATAATATTGAAGATTATAATGCCTTAGTACCAACTGATACAGTACTGGTGGTAGGCCACGATGCTGGTGAATTCATCACTTATGGTGATGTTAAGACTAAGCAATGGACGGACATGAATCCGACGCCGCCTCAGTGGATGTATGAAATCTACCAGCAATTTGGTATGATTATAGATAATGCTATGGGCATCTACGTCCTCAAGATTACTGGATAATCTACTTAAGTTACTAATATTATGAGGGGGAGGAATCCCCTCCCCCTCTTTTTAACAACTAAATCAAGGAGGAATATAATGGCACAGGAAGATTCATTTACTAGAGAAATGTTTGATGCCATGCAAGAGGGAAAGCCCATAATGAGGTTTATAAAGACTATTATGGGAGTGGTATGGGTAACTGCCCTAAGCCCGTTTGACGGCAAGCCTCAACCGGTAGCTTTGAAAGGACAGCCAACAGAGGATAATCCAAACGCAATTGTCAAAATTTGGTCCACGAAGGAAGAATTATTTTTTAAGGAGATGAACAGGGAACATTTCAACGCTGGAAATCTTCGGCTGATACCCGCAGGTGTAGTAATTCCAGAACGTAAGAAATCTCCCAATGAGATTACTGATAAAGAAATCAGAGAAATCTTAGACAAACCATTCTTAGCCTTGAAGAATAAACTAAATAAATTCACATCTCCCGCTCCTGTTACTAGATTTTTAGTTATGGCAGAGGAGATGGAGAAGTCAGAAAAAATCGCCGATGCTATTAAAGCTAGGCTTTCTGAATTACAACTTGGTCCAACAGAAGAAATAAAAACAGAGGAAGAAGCTAAATAATGGCAACTACTAACCTCTTTGAATATGTAGAGAGACTAAGATTACACTTAGGCGACATTGACCCTGACAACTATCGTTATATGGATGAGTGGCTTAAAACATCCTTGGTTTCAGCGGTAGAACTTCTTATGCCAAGATGGAACTATAAATATTTGCTTGCTGACAACATGGATGCTTATAGAAATCCAGCGGCGGGTTCCTTTCTTTTCCCTGAACCTCCCGTAGTTGAGCGGGGAGATATTTGGCCTATAATTATTCAAGCGGCGATTATCATTAAAGAAGGTTCGTTGGAAAATATGTCATGGAACTTCGCGTCTTGGCGAGATGCTGAAATTTCATACTCTAACTTAGAGGGTAGCCGTTCAAAAGATAGGTCACTCCAGCGAGATATTGAGATGCTAGATTCGATGCTCCCTTGGAGAACGAAAAGGTTGGCCCAACCTAAAAAGGGTCATTTACCAGGGTTTCTCGGAAATCCTTATGAGCATGACTAACAGACACAAGATTGGTACTAATGAGGGCTTTTAAAGCATACGCGGATAGTACTTTTCTTGTAAATAGTATTTCGGGAGTGCCGCCTTGTGCAACCTCATACTTTGTTTGTTGATTGGATAGGGCGGCTATATAATTACCAGGAATGGAGAGGAAAATGGCTAGAGAAAAAATTTCGGTTTTAGTAATTGGGGATGCTGTAGCACCAACAGGTTTTGGAAGGGTAATGCATGGTGTCTTTGAAAACCTGCCTAGAGGAAAGTACGACGTACATCATCTAGGAATTAACTACAGAGGCGACCCACACGACTACAAAGCAAGGATTTATCCGGCGATGGTTGCAGGGGGTCAGGGTATGTTTGATGTTTATGGCATCAGCCGTATCGAAGAACTCCTCAACAAAGTCCAACCAAAAATTGTTTTTGTACTAAATGATATTTGGGTTTTGCCAATGTACCTTGCGGAACTTCGTCGATTTAAAGACAGGGGCTTCAAGGTAATTACTTATTCCCCTATAGATGCAAAACCTATAGAATGGAGATGGCTGACAGATTTTAGAGATGTTGATAGAGTAGTTGTCTATACAGAATTTGCTAGAGGCGTTATCGAAAATTCTATAAAGGATTGGACAGCGTTTTTAGAAAAAAATCCTGACGTTGAGGATGAAGTACAATTTCCAAAACTTGCAGTAGTACCTCATGGTGTAGATAGTGATACTTTTTACCCCTTCAAAGACGTTGAAGATAGGGCTGGAAATCTTGTTTTGAAAGGTAAAATCAACGCTAAAAGAAAGACCTTTCCAAACGAGGAAGATTTTCTCAATAGTTTTATTGTGCTGAACGCTAATAGAAATCAGCCAAGAAAACGAATTGACCTTACAATGGAAGGCTTTGCTAAGTTTGCAAGAGATAAGCCTAAGAATGTAAAACTCTACTTACACATGGGAGTAGAGGATATGGGATGGAATATCATTTGGTTATCGGAGAGACTTGGTATTGATGACAGGCTAATTATCACATCTAACTCACCACACATGCCTGGAGTTCCCGATGAAAAAATGAATGAAATCTACAACGCATGTGATGTAGGAATTAATACATCTGTTGGAGAAGGATGGGGCTTAGTAAGTTTTGAGCACGCGGCAACAAGGTCGGCTCAGATTGTGCCTCATCACTCATGTCAAAGTGAGATTTGGGGTGACTCAGCGGAGTATATTGATATTGATAGGTGGTATGTAACCGAAAAAATTCTTACGGAGGGAGGCTACATTAGTTCAGATTCCCTCGCGGACAAACTACAAAAGCTCTACGATGACCCCAATTACTTAGATGACATGGCAGAGAAAGCATACCAAGTAACCAAGAAAGATGAACATACCTGGAAATCCGTTGCAAAAAAGTTTAATAAACTATTTACGGAAGTACTAAATGAGTAGTCGTATTTACTGGCCTTCTAACACAGTTGAAATTATTGACGAAATCCGAAATACCATCGGTAGAGATATTCTTATCAATGTTACAATTAGTGGTATACCATGCATTGCATCGGGATGTGGTATTTTAGACCCCGTTACAAATCTATCTACAAACCAATTTTGTGAAGTTTGTAGTGGACTATATTGGACAAATACATTATCTGGATATATAGTAAATGCATACATCCAGTGGGGCAAAGGGGAAATTCCTATTTGGGAAACGGGCGGAAGGATTATGGATGGCGATTGCACAGTACAACTCAAGTATACATCGGCAAACGTCACGGCTGTAGATGATTCTGCAAACTTCATTGTAGACGACAAAATACTAATAAAAGAATCGGTAGAATACAGAGGAGTTCCAGACATCAACAGAGTTCTAGTGACTTTGAAAGATGTTGAAAAAGAAGATTAGGGTAACAGAAAATTTTTGAATATTGATTTTAAGTGGAGGATAATATGGCAACAGGGCAGGGTGGGCAAGTTATAATTGACGGTTTAAATATGTTTGATATCATCAATTTGATTAGCAGAAAAAATCGAAGGTACATGGCTAATGCCCTAGATGAACTTGAAGAAATTTTAGGTAAGGATTCTGAACAGTTCGTAAGAGCAAGAAAGATTGTTCTAGATACAATGAATGACTACACAAGGTCTGTATTTGTAACGCTATTTGGAAATATCGAAGGTATTTTTTAGTGCTCGTAGACTTAGAACAAAATATACAATTTATAAATAGAAACGCCGCTAAACTATCTAGGCTGGTAGGAGAGTTTGCTGGCAGTACGGAAATGTTTATAACTATGGCAGTTGATAATATGGAGGGAAGGGACCAGCAAATACTTCTCGATAATCTTGAAGCCGCTATTGTACAGTCCGGAGAGTATGACTATCCTGAATTTAGAGAGAGGCTTTTTGCAGTATTCTCAAATCCAGCAATAATTTCATACAGCACTAAGGGAGTAAGTATTTCTCGGAACGCAAAAAAAATTGCGGGGAGCTCTGGAGATTTGCGACAAGGAATTGATGCGGCAAGGTCTGAACTGGGGCTTGGAAAGTTAACAAGAGAGCAAGCAGCTTTATTCTGGAAGGAAAGAATTTATAGACCCGCACGGGAAGGTTTAGTAAGACCACGATATTTCAAGAAAAACGTGGGATATTATAAGGGCGCAAAACGAGGAGAAAAAATCCCCTTTGATTATGCGTCGTATGGTATAATGAAGTACAGAGCTACAATCGAAACAAGATTGGTAGCTTGGGAGGACAAAGCTCCGTTTTGGATTTGGTTAAACTATGGAAATCTTGGCGACGGTAGCGAATACCCGTCAGTATCTCCTACAGGATTTGTGGAACGTTCAAAAGCAGAAATTAATCTTATTCTAGAGGACGAGATACTTTCGTTGACTCAAGAGTTTACCGAAGCTTTAAGTACTGAAATAGAAAGTTTTTTACGAAATCCAAAAGCATACCAACCTGGGCAGGAGTTGTCTAGGTTTGATATTGGAAATGTAAGATTTAGGTTGGGAGTTACTGCAACCAGGGAATTAAGCGTTAGGAGAATTAGTTAATGCACTTACTTAGAAAGCAAGATTTAAGTATCTATTATTTCCTGAGGGACACTGTTTTCGGGAGTTACGAATTCGTAAACGTTGAAGATGGTTTCCCAGATAAAGACTTAGAACTTCCAACTGTTACTATTGAAGCATTAGATTTGACTCCCCTTCAATTTGAAATGGGAAATCGAGTAGGAAGAAAGAACAGGCTTTGGGCCATTGATGTCTTTGCTACAAACAAAGCCCAAAGGGATGAGTTTGGTTATTTGATTATAGATAATCTCGAAAACGGGATTTGTGTCTATAATTATGACGAAAACTTTCCCCCGCCTACACCTACTCAACTAGGACGATTGGATACTTTTGGTATCCATGCAACTCCGGTGATAATCTTTCCTGAATTACAGGAAAAAATGTATTGGAGGATGAATATATCCTTTAGTACAGAATATCACCAATTAACTTCTTAGGAGGAATTGTTAAATGGCCAAGAGATTGTCAATTCCATCCAAGCACGTTGAACTTGAAGTCGTGGGTGCTCATGACAGCTTCATTGCATCCCGCATTCAGCGAGTCAGTACGACCGCTGACCAAGCAACTAATACAATTGATGAATTAGGTAATCCATTACACGCAGGCACATCCAAAGATGTTCCCAACGTAACAATGACGTTTCAAGCTATGGACGTTGGCGTAAAAGTCGTTGGCACTCTAGCCGGAGTTTCGGTTTCTGGATGGGCAGAGGGTTCTGGACTACTTGTATCTACATCACTTGACCGTGCCTATGATGCTATTCTTAGAATCAGGGACGAAAATGTTGCCGAATATGTGAAAGCATCCCATATCAGGCGTGTCAATATTCAGTCATTCACCTACAACTATTCAGTTGATGGTGACTCCACTGAGGAATACACGGCTGTTGGTTCAACTAAGCGATGGTTTACAAACGATATAATCGTTGATAGACTTATTGGCGATGGCACTACAGCTCCAGACCCGTTGTCTGAGTCTCCCGAAACTCTCAAGGATGGTAATGAAACCATTTCTGTGATTGTTGACGGAGTATATTTCGTAGAAGTAGCCGCAGCCCCAGGCGCAGATGAGTATACCATTTCTGGTACAACCATCACGTTTGGTGTCGCACCCGCTGTTGGTATAGTAATTATGTGTGTTTACCAATCAGCGACTACAGGAGATGCTTGGACTGATGTTAGCGATGACACTGTTCCCGCCGCAATCCGCGGTAAGGACGTTGGTGTTCTATTCGCTGGTAACTCTACGCTCTTTGAGCGAGTTCAGTCTGTAAGCGTTACTTGTAACTTCAACCCTCAGCCAATTAGTGAGATGGGTAATCGGCAGATTGTCGGTTATCTTACTCAACAGCCCGAAGTAACGGGTTCTGTTACCGTTCTTGATACCGATGACGAATTAATTTCGTATCTGACAGGCTCAGATTACGGAGTTGATACTGAAATTGAAATCGGTGCTTGCGGTGCTTCTGGTGTTGCCCTCGAAATGAAACTGTATGACCCCGCCGACTGTACAGAACCTCTGGCAGTTGAAAAGACCGTTTATCTACCAGAAATTTCAATGACAAGCGAGACATTTACATCTAATGTGAATGAAAACGCTCAACAGTCAATTGACTGGCGTTCAGATGATGGTGCTGTTTGGGTCTATAAGGGTGCTAAAGCGTAAGCTAAAAAGATAAATTAGACCGAAAAGGATGATTTTTCAAGGGGTCACACCGAGTAGAGATATTTGGTTGTGACCCCATTTCTATTTAGGAGAGGAAACAATGGATATTGAAAAGAATGACATAGATTTAACGAAGCTCTTTCGATGGGAGGGAGAGGTTACTATTCGGGACCAGTTTGGGGATGATGTTGGAATAGTATATATAAGGCTAGTTGGAGATAAGAGTATTAATAGGGCGAGGGTTTATGGGCTTAGACAAAGTGCTGAATTGAGAGATAAACTTAGAGACAAAGAGTCAGCAGAGCACAAAGCCTATATATTAGAACTCGGCACTGCGGATAGAGACAGACTAATCGCGGGCGTGAAATTACTACAGCTTATAGAATTATCTGGAGAGGCAAGAAAGAATGTTCTTACGAAATTACCTCCCGAACCAGATTCCGATGCTCCTTTAGAAGAACATGAGGAATATCAAAAGAAAGTTGATGAGTTCCCTGAAAATTTTGGGAATTTAGTTGAAAAAGAACTCAAAAAGTTGCTAAAAGCAGAAGAAAAACGTCTTGATAAAATGTCTACCGATGAGGTCTATAAAGAATATTGGGATATGACTATTGATTTTCTTTGCCAAGAGGAGATGAATAGAGGATTTCTTGATATGAATGTATACCAAGGTACATATAAAGACGCCAAATACAGAAAACGGCTATTCAAGTCATTTGATGATTTTGAAGATGCCGCCTCGGAACTTAAAAGTCAGCTTCGAGATGGATACCAAGAAGTCGAATTAGGAATGTCAGAACTAAAAAAATTGCGCGAAGCAACGCCATCTCCTCAGCCTGGAATATCTCAGGAGGAAACTGGAGAGTAATGTTTCCTGGGTTTGATAACCCGCTTGATTTACCCTGGACGATGAGTTACGTTGCGAAAAAGCGACTACAAGTAGATAATCTTATGGAATTGCCAAAAGAAAAACGTCCGCCCGATACAATTTTGTGGTGGGGAACTCCAGAAGATTTAGAAGAATGGTTAGATAAAGTTCTCGGTACTGGTACAGAGAAAGAAGATGAAAAAATTGATTTTCTCATTAGGCAAGAGGATATAGAGTAATGGCGATTAATGCCGGACAAATAACAAGAGATATTAATCTAGTAGTCGAAGTACTAGACCGTATCACAAGCTCCTCTAAACAAAGTGCAGAGGCACTTAAGCTTCTCACTGATGCTCTAGCTAGACTTACAGGTGCTCCGATTGAGCAGTTCCAAAATCTAGCTGGAACAATGGAGGAGTTTGTCGCTGTTCTAAAAAATGCTGGTGAGGAAACCGGAGAACTTGAGAATAAATTAAATAATGCAGTAAGGGCAGTTGAGAGACTTCAAACAACGGGAAGATTGCAGTTTGGTCAAATCGCTGGTGGCAAGACAGTAGATGAAAGTGACCTTTTTAGACGCTTAAAGAGAGCTGCGAGCGCGGCTGGCGCAACTAAAGAAGAAATAGAAAAAATAAACCTAGAGCTAGATGCGCTAGATAAACGTGGTACTGCACAAGGCGGTATCATAAGGCTACTTAATAAATTACAGCGGGAAGGAACAGCTACAGGCGAAGTATTCACAAAAATGACGCGCTCTGCTAGGTATTGGTTAGCCGAAATGAAGCGCATCGCCACAGCCCAAGAAACTACAAAGGGTCTTGATAAGGGATTTGAAGGTAAAGACTCTACCTTCCCAGCAGGCGGAGGGCAAGAGAAATCGGTCGGTAAACTGCTCTCAGAACAAAGAGAGCTATACGAAAGCATACTTCCAGGCGGAAAGAGGGCAATCGACGCTGTAGAGACATCCTTAAAAAAGATGGGGCTTAGTCTCGATGATGTCGGAGATATCACGGAAGATAATGCCAGAGATATTGTTCGATGGACAGCCTCTATGGAGCATGGTATAGGAATAACAAGGCGGGCTGTTATTACTACGGACTCCTATGGAAATATACTAAAAAGTACTTCTAAAAATCTAAGAACTTTTGGTGCGGGAATTGTAGCCAATATTTCTAAAGTAGCACAGTGGACTGCCGCTATAGCTATAGTTTATGCCCCTATGCGGCTACTTAATACCCTTACAGAACAAGCGGTAGAAATAGAATCTAAACTCGCAGATGTACAAATTTCTCTAGTAAGTGGTCAGGAATCGTTAGATAAGGTTTGGAAAGAATCTACAACCATCGCAAAAGAACTTGGCGTTGGTATAGAAGGCGTTATTGATGGTTATGTATTAGCAGTAAGAGCAACAGCTAATATTATTAACCCCGCCGAGAAAGCGGCGGCTACTGTAGCAGTTCTAAAAGATTCAATGATTCTCGCTAAACTTGCTGGTATTGACCAAGCAATAGCGATGGATACATTGGTTGGTGCTCTAAGACAATTGAACTTACCGCTTACAGCAGGTGCGGAACTAGTTGATAAGTGGGTGGCTGTATCTAAAGCCGCCAATGTAAGTCTCCATACTCTTGCAGAATCTTTCGCCATTACCGCTACTGCGGCAGAGAATGTCGGCTTGACAATGGATGAATTAAACGGCTTTATCGCGGCTGTTGCAGAAGTTACTACTCTATCTGCTACAGAATCTGGTAATGCCGTTCGTGCTTTCATTTCAGGCTTCCAGACTGACCAAGCAGAAAGAGAACTGGCAAAATTCGGTATTGCTGTAAAAGATGTTAATGAAGAACTAAGAAGTTTTACAGATGTAATCGAAGATGTTATTTCGCGCAAAGAAATTGGACTTATCTCTGATAAAGAACTTGCAAAGATTTCTGAGATTATTGGTGGTGGTGCTCGACGAGGTGCTCAGGTTAATGCGTTCCTTGAAAATTACGGCAGAGTACAAGAATTAGCGGCTGTTAGTGCTACCGCGTCTGGAGATGCGGCAGAGGCAATGGCCATTAAAATAAACATTCTGAAATCCGCGATAGAAAATCTTAATACAGCTTTCAGCGAACTTGCAAGGGCGTTTGGAACCGATGCCGGATTTATAGAACTTGTACGGAAAGGTGTCGATTCTATGACTTGGTTTGTTGGCATCTTAACCAAACTTGTTCAACAACTAGGTAAAGCAACACCAGCAATTATAGCTTTTGCCGCCGCGTGGCAATATTTGAGAAAGAGTGCCAGAGCAGAAAAATTCCTAGCACAAGAAATTGACGACTTCCTTCTTGGAGGTTTTGACCCAGACCGCTTGTTTAAAAAGCTAAGACAGAGGCTTGCTAGAGGAGCTAGAAGTTCTGGACTAGGACAAAAAACCGTTGGAGGAGGAATAACTGGACTTGGGGGCGTAGGTAGAGGAGCTGTTGGTGGAGGAGTTATTGGACTTGGAACAGCGCTCGCGGCTGGACACACCGATGCAAAACGTATCGGAACTACAATGGGCGGTGCGGCAATAGGGCAAATGCTGGCCCAAGGAAAGCCGATTGGTGGATTGATTGGTGCTGGCATTGTAACTGCCATATGGTCTAATCTAATCGACAGAGAGGCGGACCTTACAGAGGCGTGGACGCGAATTTTCACCGGAGCTTATGACAAAACCGCAGAAACCGCCGGAAAACCTAGCGAAGAACGAGACTTCTTTGAAGAAGCCAAAACACTTTTGGGAGGTGGAGGAGATATTCCACTTGCCAAAGATTATGGAGGATTGATAACTGGCATAGGTGCGGCGGGGCTGGAAAAAACACTCAGGCCTAGTCAGGAGGCAATCGAAAATTCCACTCTTGCGATAATGGATGCTGTTATCGCTGTAGCTGAGGGCAGAGCAACACCAGACCAAACAATAATCTCGCTAATGGTTGGGAATATAGATACCATCAGGAGAATATATCCAAAAGTTAAAGCTCTTGTAGCAGAGATACAAAAGGTTGCTGCTGACGAACTAGCTGCTGCTCAACCTGGTAGAGAAGGTACAGCCTTTGCACTAAGACTTTTAGGTATATCAGATGACCTAGGCTCTCAAGCAACGGCTATTTTAAATGCCGCAAGACAGGAATTACTTCAAGACGTAGCAAGTGGGCAAGCAGGAGTAAGAGAGCTTACGGAACTTCTAAAAATCGGAGATTTTGAGCAGAAAGTTTCCGTACTAGCAACATCATTAACATCCCTCGGAGCCGTAGGTCTAGAGTATAAATTTATAGCACAAACAGTAAGTGATGCTTCGGAACAAGAGGCTATAATCTTTGGGCGAGTAGCAACTGAAATTGGAGCGCTTGAAAATAAGTATAGAGAACTTGAAGCCGCTCACGCGGGTTATAAGGACATGGCTGTAAGGATAGAACTGCGAGAAACGGGGGAAGAAATAAAGAGCTTGCAAGGCATACTTACAGAATATCTAACAGTGGCATCGGCAGGACAAGAATACAAGGCCTTTCAACCACCTACCCTTGTAGGAGTTTCTCCAGAAGCAAGCAGGCGGCAGGTGCAACAAGCCGTTCGCGATGCTAAAAGGATGACAGCTGAAAGCCTTGATTCTATGGAACTAACAGCCCCACAACGACAAAAAATAATTGATAGTTATGGGGAACTTGCAGTACAGAATGTTGAAACGTACAAAATTATAATGCAAGGCATAACAGAAGTAAATCAACAAGTTCTCGATGATATTCTCGATACTATGGGAATAGCCGCGGCTCAAGCAGAACAAGTGATGGGGTTCCAACAGGTTGATTTAACAGCGGCGCAATTACCTCAACTTTATGGAAATATCAAATATTACGAACAGCTTTTAGAACCAACCGGACTTTTAGATACCCAAGACCTAGAGGACATTGTTCTTCTAACTAGCGACCATGTGGTTGATGCCGTAACGACTTACGGTATATTAATGAACCTTGCCATGCAAGATTTAATTAATATTAGTGAGCAACAGTTAGAAGGTATTTTTAATATTCCAGAAGGTGTAACTGCACAAATTCCGTTTACAGGAAAGTTATATTTCTCAGACCAACCAATTCCTACAGCTGGAGGGTCGGGAATTAAGAAGTTAGGCGATGCTGTTGATAGTCTTACAGGAGAAACAGGAAAAGGTTTAGTACTAGACCAGCAACAAATAGATGCTCTACAAGCCTTACTTATAATTAGTGGAGGGTCTGAAACATTCCTAAGTAATATCGAAGGACTTCTTAGAGAAGCTGGCGTTGAACCAGAAGAAAGAGGACCAGTTCAAGAACCGGTACAATGGGGGGATATTCGAGATGATATAGCTGCTCCAGACATCACCACTACAGTTACAGAAGCTATTGCAGAAGCTATGAGAGCACAGGCTGAACTATTTGCTGAAAATCCAGAGCTTAAATCACACAGAAGATTTTTAGAAGATAGGACCAGAGAAGAAACAACCAATCCTGAGCTTAGACTACATCAGCGTTTTCTAGAAGATAGAGAGCCAATCGAGGAAGGAGAATTACCCACGCTTTTCACGGATGCTTTTCAAGGAATGGGAGATAGTATTTCCACCGCTATTCAACAGCCTTTCCAACAGCTTTTTGATTTGTTCTCAGGAATGTTTGATTTAGGTGAAGGAACAACAGGTATAGGTGGCGGGATTACATCTGAACAAGTGTTATCCGCTTTACCACAGTCTATTCCGGTGAACATTCAAACAAGAATTGTAAATCCTGTTACAGTTCTTGTAGACGGATATCAAATTGCGACTGCTATGTATGAAAGACAATATGAAGATTTACAAAGTGCCACTAGACGACAGGGTGCTGTCGGCTATATTATGGAGGCGTAAGTGAGCTCTATCTGGAAACTTAATGGTCAAGATGTGTATGTAGATGAATACGAAAATGAGATTTCTCCCTCTGTAGCAGAGCTAAATCCCATAAATTCATCTAGTTCTACATACCACTATATTTTCACGCCTGATGACAATATTTCAGTAAGGGGCCATGTTATTGGGTCTGGACGCATAACCCTTATCGAGGCTGGTGTCGGTAGTACTGTTACTTTGATTTCAGATTTGATTCCAGGTGGAATAACCGTGCTGTTTGAGAGTTGGAGCTACGAAAGACTTCCAACCACCTGTCAAAATATTGATGGAACGTTACCCACAGATGCTCCAGTCTACAGAATAACAGCAACCTTGAGGCTATAATGGCATCAGCACCCAAGATTTTAACCCATACACTTTCCGGTGACTTTGTTGGTGTAAAATCCATTACGATTACAGAAGCATACAACTCTACAATGTCACAAGCCATTATTGAATGTAGAAAATTTACAGGTAGTCTTGGAGATTCCATAACTTTTGACATGGGATACTCTGGAGATAGTGGGAAGATTTTTACAGGTTACATTAGAAATATTGATGTGCAACTTCCAAGCGCGGAGACTAGGGTTGTTGCAGAAGATGAGTTGTCTAAAGCCACAGAATACTTCATGGCGGCAACTGACCCACAAAATCCGTTTACTAGAAGCCACATTCAAACAGAGGATTTAGTAGAAGATATTCTAAACGAAGCCCAAATAACAAACTACGCTTACAATGTTCCTCTATCAGTAACTTGGGGTACGCAGGGAGAATTAGAATTCAACTTGGTAACAGCATGGCAAGCGGCTTCAACAATTGTAGACGCATTAGCGTGGCACTTATACGCAGATAGAAATGGGCAGGTACATCTAGTAGATAGGCCTCCATTTGATGATGGAGATAGCTACGATTTTGATTGGGATTTATCAGCAGAGGAATTTCTGACCCTTACTCATTCAAAGTCTACGGACAACCTTAGAAATAGAATCGTGGTTTATGGAAAGAACAACCTTTCAGCTAGCGCATCAGCATCAAGTTCCTACCTTCCAGCGGGGTTTTATAAAACAGGGGTAATTGCTACTCAGGCAATTGATACTACGACCTTGGCACAGCAGACGGCAGATTTGAACTTAACTAGAATGAATAGACTTACTGAAACGATTACTTGCGAGGTAGAGGGAGATTACTCTATAGAGCCAAGAAAATTCGTAAGAGTGACGGCAGTAGACACTGATACAGGGATGAATATTTCGGGCTCGGACTGGTTTATCTTTCATGTATTACACAGGTTAGATAGCTCAGGCTATAAATGTAATGTTACCCTGAATAAATAATGGAATTTCATACTCCCGATTTTGTAAGAGTAACTATAGATGGGTCAGATAGAACAGACTATGTGATTGCGTATCAACGACAATCTAGTATCTGTTCATTTTCAGATACATTCGGATTAGAACTCAGCTTTGAAATTCCCGTTGACCCTCAACCGTATGATGCAATTGTAATTAGAGAGCTTTATGACGGGGATAACGAAAAGGTTCTGAGCGGTTATATTATTGATGTTGCACAAACAGGTAACAAGGGAAGTTTTACTATCAACGGTCAGGACAAGACATTACTGCTGGATGATTATTTCATACCAACCCAGGTAACTGCTAATGGGGAATCAGCAGCTTATTGGATTAGCTGGTATGCAAGTCAAGTAGGTCTTGATGTACAATATGACGCTAGTTTTGTATCAATATTTGTAGTAGAACCCGAAACTCCTATGGGCATGATGACATGCTCGCAGGGTTTAGGTATGTTAGAGAGGTTAGCGGCTGTCTACATTAAATATGACGCTGATATTGATAAACTTCGAGTATTCAGAATTAATACATCTGAACCAGTTATTAATATTACTAATAATGCCACAACTCGCTTTCAAAGGGAGTTAGGCACAGAAAAAACTCGAAACAAAGTCAATGTGTACGGTGGTTATCAGTTTAATATATTTACAGGGCAAGCCACGCAGGTTTTAGCAACAGCTACTACAGTTCTTGATGAGTTGATTGTTGATAAAACCGTAGTAATGGCCAACCCTTTAATACGAAGGCAAACAATAGCAACTCTTGTAGCAAGTCGTATTTTACATCTTGTAGACGATGTTGATGATGTTGTAAATATGGAGGTAGCTGGATTTTATCCAGAAATAGATGTTGGAGACTTCGCGTCAATAAATATTGGTAGAGGAGACTTTACATATTCTGCTGATAGAGAAATAACATCTATTCAAACCTCTGTAGATACAAATGGTGCGATAACCATTTTTACAGTAGGAGAGAAGTGCCCAAGAGTATCTATCATGCCTCCTCTTGCTGTAGTCTATGCAACTGCATTAAACGGCGGAGTTTTAGTCTCTTGGGATGGTGGAGAGTCTTTTGGACCTTTCAACAGAGGCTTACCTGGTGCAGTAGGAGAGGTAGCAACTGGATTAAATGGTTATAGTATAGCCGCTAATAAATATGGACAGCTTATGTCTATTGTTGGAAGTGGGGTGTATAAAAGGACAGGAAAGTACGGTAGTTGGACAGAGGTATCATTACCTGACCCATCTAACGACGAAGCGGAAGTTTACTTTGGGGTAACAGACCTAGGCTATCAAAAAGTAGAAAAAGAAAGTGGTTATTTTGGAAGATTCCATGTTCTAGCAAATGCCACAGCTAGTGGTGGGCTTGTACCATCTGGACAGGAACGTTGGTGGAATTACTGGACACAGAGTTTTGGCACTTCATGGGACAGTATGCAATTATATGTTCCTGGAAGTGGCATAGCCCCAAGTGGGTCTTTTGCATCAGGGCTTCCAACACAGTTATATAATGGTGAGGGAATTACCCACGATACATTACTTCAGTAT
>JAUWDF010000014.1 GCA_030608925.1 Candidatus Bathyarchaeota archaeon
ATTGTTTGGGCTCTAGCAGCTTTCTTCACACTGCTTTTCGTCCCTCTTCTAAATGGATCTAGTCAAGCCATATGGCAAGCCAAGGTGGCTCCTGACGTACAAGGGCGTGTCTTCGCAACTCGTATCGTCATCTCACAACTAGCTGTACCAGTTTCTATGCTCCTTTCAGGGTCACTAGCGGATAACGTGTTTGAACCTGCAATGATGCCTGGAAGCAACTGGGCGCACATATTTGGGATATTGGTGGGAACTGGTCCAGGCGCTGGCATGTCTCTGATGTTTGTCATCGCAGGTGCTTTAGGAATACTAGTTGGTTTAGTAGGATTCACCTCTCGCGTTGTACGAAACGTAGAGGACATTTTGCCAGATCACAAATCTGAGGATACTCCACCTGACACAGCATCTTCACAGCCGCCCAGATAATAATCCACGGGGATAAAAAACGTGTGCGGAGTCGGCTACATGTATATTAAAGTACACACGACCGTAGCGTAATTCCCTTTTTAATCTTGGTTTCTACACTCAGCGCAACTGTTTACCTGAATTTGTGACTTTTGTTGCTAGGAAACTACTAGGGTGTCCACATAGTGTCGGCGCACGCGCATGGAAAACAATTGTGAATTAAGCTAAATTTAAAGACAAGACGTGGCCAAACAACTTTTTCTTGACAAGTATTAAAAGACCAATCAACAATACGTGCATCCCTTTTAAGTGGGAATTGGTATCTAGGAAGAGGATTTGTATGTACCAAAGTTCCAAGAAAATATGGAAATTAGCATGTGAGGGTGCAAAGGTTGAACCAGAAAGAGGATTCGGTACGCTTTGGCTTCATGTCCAGCAATTACTTAGTGCTAACCCTCACGGCAATGCTATGGGGAATACCTGCAAGTATCTGTAACACCTACTTCTCCTTATACGTCTTCGAATTGGGTGGAACTGAGACAACTATCGGTTTAATAACAGCTTTGGGAAGCGCCACTTTCGTCATATTTGCAATATTAGGGGGCTATATAGCGGACTCGTATGGTCGACGAAAACTAATTTGCGTGATGACGACATTTCTAGGTTTTAGCCAACTTCTTATCGCATTTGCACCCAACTGGCAATTCCTATCTTTCGCTGTGATCATAGTGAATGTAGGCTGGGTTTTCGAACCTGCCTATTGGGCAATACTGGCGGACTCTATAAACGAGCAAAGAAGAGGAACAGCCTTCGCTGTCTACAGCTGCCTAAGTTTCCTTCCATGGGTTATAATGCCTTCAATAGGCGGTTACTTCATTGACATTTACGGCGTTCAAAATTCCATTCGATGGTCCTATGGCACTCTAGCCATAGCGGGAATCGCTTCAGGAATATTGAGATGGTTTTTCCTTGAAGAAACACTCTCCGTGGAAAACAAGAACACTGGAGGAGTACGATTCAGTTTGAAAGATTTAGGAAAACTGGTAAAAACTGCCTTCAAGGCACACTTACAAATATGGTCATGGATGCCCAAGCCAGCTCTTGCTCTAGCAGTCATATATATCGTTTGGGCCTTTGAATTCGGATTAGTGGAGCCCTATTGGATAGTCTATGCTTCTGACATCATCGGAATAACATTTGCACAATGGGGTATCATAATAGCGATAGGGAGTGCTATTAGCATCGTTTCAAAAATTCTCTTAGTCGGTAGATTATTGGATAGATTTAGTCGAAGGACAATTCTACTTATAATAACAGCTCTCGATATGTTCACATACATACTTTTCATTCATTGTGGCATGTTTGTCCAAGTTTTAGCTTTATGGATCGGTGGCTCGTTGATATGGGCATTTTATGAACCTACATACTCATCTTTAGAAGCAGACTTCATTCCAGAGGCTAGAAGAGGAAGGGTGTTCGCTGCGTTTGGAGTGGCGTGGTCAACTTTCAATGTTCCTGCCAGTCTTATTGGAGGATTCGTCTATGAGCAAGTTAGTCCAGATTTATCTTTCATTTTAGCTTCGATAAGTATCCTGGTATGTTTCGTGCTGACAGCTCTATTTATCAAACGGAAAAAAAGTAGGGAATAAGCCTTCGAGCACGAAATTGCTATACTGTTATGACAAGTGCTTGGAACAGAATATAAGTTAGTATTAACATTGCTCCATCAACTTTTGAGACTCCCCACCTCATGATGAAGCGCCAGAATATGACGGTTGTTATTAACGCGAATGGGAGAATGCGCGCGCGCAACAATGCAAGGATTATGAGCCTGCAGAAGCTTCGCTCAACCCTGTCATTTCTATGAGTTTTTCCACTGAATTTATGACAAAGTGACTGGCTGACGCTAAACCAACCAGTGAGGCAATTAAGATCAGCAGTTGAACCAAGGGGTCTTCCAGCATAATGCTCCAGCTTTCTCTTCTGTAGGCTAAATATGCTTTATGTGATACACACTGAAAAATTTCAACATCTCTTAGTATAGAAAAGATATAATCCCCTATGCTGAACATATATCTCGTTAAGCATCGTGGAACGGAGAAGACGGTATGGTAAGCCAAGCATTTGAAGAGATTAGTCCAGCCGACTTCTTCTACCGCAATAGAGAAATCGCTGGTTTTACAAATCCATCAAGAGCCATATTCGCTGCGATAAGAGAACTAGTGGAAAACTCGTTAGATGCCTCGGAATCAGCGGAAGTTCCTCCAGATGTTTTTGTGAGTCTGACTTTGAACGAGGAAGGAAGACCTGAATTAGAAACCTACAAACTTAGAGTTGAAGACAATGGGTCAGGCATCACCTCACGCCACATTCCATCAGCTTTCGGTCAAGTCCTCTTTGGCTCAAAATACAAGCTCAAGCAGGCTCGAGGAACTTTCGGACTTGGTGGCACCATGGCAGTCCTTTACGGGCAAATAACAACCCACAAACCAGCTTATATTGTATCTAGCACAGGTTCAACAAAAGTATACATTTATCGGATAATGATCGACATTCAGAAAAACAAACCGATAATTCTAGAACGCAGAGTCTTGATAAACAAAGAGGAATGGCGCGGTACAATTATCGAATTTTTTCTAGAGGGCGATTACTTTCGCGCAATGCCAAAAATCCTGGAATACTTGAAACAAACTGCATTGGTTAATCCCTATGCAAACATCACATTCGTGGATCCAAAGGGCCGCTTGTACAGATTCACAAGAGTGACTACGAAAATGCCTCTTCCGCCAAAGGAAACTCTGCCACATCCCTACGGCGTCGATGTTGAAACAGTTAAGCGCTTGATCAGAGTAACCCCAAATCGAAACATGACAGACTTTATGAAAACTCATTTTCACCGAGTCAGTGAAAAGATCGCCCTGAAATTTCTAGAATTTGCAGCGATTCCCAGAGGACGAAACCCAAAAAAAATGGGACCACAGGAAATTGTGCAACTAGTAAGGATGATCAAAAGTTTTGAGGAGTTTCGTCCTCCTAGCGCAAACTGTCTCTCACCTCTAGGTAAAGATCTATTGAAAGCTGGGATCCTCAAAGAGCTAAAACCTGAATATACAGTAGTCTGTCAACGCAAACCTTCCACCTATGCAGGTCACCCTTTCATTGTTGAAACAGCCATAGCCTATGGAGGAGAAATACCAAAAAAAGGCGAATTCATTCTTTACCGCTTTGCCAATCGAATTCCTCTTCTTTACGATGAAGCAAGTGATGTTTCGTTTCGTGCCATAAAAAACATGAACTGGCGAAGATACAAAGTTTCACAAGATATGCCATTAGCCATCCTAGTTCATATTTGCAGCACAAAAATCCCCTACAAAACGGTTGGTAAAGAATTTATCGCTGATAGACCCGAAGTCAAGAAGGAAGTCTTAAACGGTATTCGAGAGGCAGCGCGACTTCTCCAACGTTTTCTATCAAAACGTGAACATGTCGAAAAAGAAAAACATCGACTTAGTGTCTTTTCTAAATATTTACCGAAAATAGCTCGATTTTCAACAGAGTTAGCTGGACGAGAAAGCCAGCCTGACATTAACAAGTTGTTGGAAAGTGTGAACACAAGTGAAGGAACCGCGAAAAGATAACAACGTATCAACATCTGAGAAGAAGGACGCAGCCACAGATCTACAATCTTTAGGTGAAGGACTCTACAAGCAAATGGAACAAGGTGAATTTCCATGGATTAAAATCCCCAGTCGCTCCACCGAGAACATCTACTACAGCCCAGAGCTCCGCCAATACATATTAGGCGATAGAAAAGTGAAACGGAGCGCACGTAACATTCGTCATATACGTCCTTTCACTCAACTTGTTTGGACAGCATTTTTCGCCCATAAACTATCAACTCAACGAAAAACCTCTACTCTTCGAGATGTCTACTATTCCGCCCAAGCCTACGAAATGTCTTTCAAAGACCAATCGGAATCTGACAACATAATCACGGACCTTGAAACAGCGATAGGTTCTGCAAGAGAAGACTTTAACATTTTTCCTGAGGAGCGGTCAGCTGTTTTTGGAGATATAACAATTGAATACACGGTCCCTGGCTATGAAGGTAGACAAATGAATTTGACATCTCATCCTGACGGTTTGATGGTAGGCCCAGCGTTGACCTATAGTGAATTCGTGAAAACGAGCGCAGACAAAGTGATTGCTATTGAGAAGGGAGGTTTGTTTACGAGGTTTATTGAGGAGAACGTGCACAAGAAACATAACGCACTGCTGGTTTTAACGGCTGGACAAGCTCCCCGAGCCACTCGTCATTTCATTCACAGGCTTAACAAGGAGCTGGAATTGCCCGTATACATTTTAACCGATGGAGATCCTTGGGGTATGCATATTGCAATGGTAATTATCTCCGGGTCAGCGAACGCTGCACATGTTCGAGATCTCACTACGCCCGATGCTAAATGGAGTGGAGTTTGGGCAAGTGACATAGTTGACTATAAGCTGCCCAGTGTTCCTTTGACGGAAATTGATATAAAAAGGCTTCATGAGCTCCAGCGGGATCCCCGATACAAGGATGATTTGTGGCAACGGGAGATAAAGATCTTTATGAAAATTCGAAAAAAGGCAGAACAAGAGGCTTTCAGTCGTTATGGTCTAACTTATATAGTGGACGAATATTTGCCAAGTAAACTGGAAGAAACCAAATGACATGCTTGCAAACATGAACAAGATTAAAATAGAACTCTGGGGCACTCATTTATCCTTCAATCCTAAGGTGTTGTTTGTTGAGCAGAGATGAAGGTGAATCGAGCGGTTTCCAAATTGCTGAGAAAATCTTTGCGTTACTGATAATTCTCATTGGTGCCATATTAGCCTACAACACTTCAATAAGTCCAAGTTTGACTTTTTCCATCATCTTTGGTGTTGGTGGTTTGGCATTGATTATACTTGGAGTCATCATGGTTACTGCGAAGATAAAATGATTTACTACCCTCCGAATTAGCTTCTAATGCGACACGTAACCATGTTGACGGTCAGATGTCGAGGATGAATTTAACAGTGACTTCATTTGAGTTTCTTGAGATTTCCATGCGGTGATAGGTCACGGCTTTCACTCCAACTTTTTGTGGGTGCCTTTTAGGGTCGAACCTTTCTCCCTTAACTACTGCTCTCAATCTCAGACCTTTCACTTTTCTTTGAATAGGTTTGATGCTAAATATAGCATAAAGATTCTCTTTGATATCAAATCTTACAAGAAGACTTTCGAGCCAATTATACAGGAGTGCCTTTTCGTCAAAACCTACCACTTCCAAAGTTTCAGTGATCGTGGGTCTTACTTTATCTGTATCAGTCATAACCTCAAAGGTCGCAAGAGCTGCATTTTCGAAAGCTTCTTCTAACGTTTCGCCATAAGCTGCAATGTAGGCGTCCGCAGTATGTTCAAGGAATCTAAATTTCTTCTCTTGTGATACCATTTTGTTGAATCAAACCAAGATTTTTAGTTGCAAAGTTGCTTTTTGTATACGTCTAAATATAAACAACACAGACCTATAAATTGTTGAAAGAATAATCAAAGTTTCAAGAGTTCTACTATTCGTTGGGACTGTAAATTCAAAGAACTATAATTCGCGCGCGCAAGTTGAAAAAAGTCTCTGCCTAAGGATGTATTTACCTTATGTCATCTAAACATGAGTGTTAAAAATAGAAATCATAAATAAATGCCAGAATACATGGAAGAGTCACGGGCAAAAGCCAGTCTCTTATTGGTTAGATGTGGGAAATATCTTTTGCAGGTCACTGGTTCACAGAATATCCTAGTACTTGGGACTGATTTAGCAGCACTAGGTACTTCTGTTCGGGCAGCTGGATATAACGTTTTTACCGTTGATCATTATGGGGACCAAGATCTAAAACGACTAAGTGAAAAAAACCTGTCAGTATTGGCGCAAGAAGCTGGAAAGTCTTGTGGACGATTCCAAGACACTTTCTCTCCTACAGCACTTCTACACTTGGCGAAAGAACTTTGTGCAAGTCATCAAATCGACGGTGTGCTGTTAGGTGCAGGATTAGATGATTACCCACATATTATATCGGAACTGAATTCCTTAGCTCCTATAATTGGAAATGCTCCCAATACCTTTGAAAAAGTACGAGATAAACAAGACTTTTTCCATGAACTGGAGAGACTCAAGATTCCTCATCCCGAAACAAGACTACTGGAAGATTTCGATTTAGCAAAAAGAACTGCCAAAGACATTGGTTACCCAGTCGTGATAAAGCCCTATCCTAGTTTAGGGGGCGAGGGAATTCGAAAGGCAAGGAATCCCAATGAATTGAATGATGGCTTGCGAACAATTTTTGCGTCATCAGTATATGATGGAGTTTTGTTGCAAGAGTTTGTTTCGGGATTAAATGCAAGCCTGTCAATTCTTGCATCAGGAATGAACACGCAGATTTTGACTCTGAACGAACAACTACTAGGCTTGCAAAAACTTGGACTAGATGAACCATTTGGATATTGTGGAAATATTGTCCCAGCCACTTACGGAAGAAAGCAAATGGATGTGATTCTAAAAAGATGCACAGATTTTGTGGAAAAGATAGTATCGCACTTCGGTTTAGTAGGATCAAATGGCATAGATCTCGTAATTTCTGATAACTTGATTCCCCATGTTATTGAAGTAAATCCTCGATTTCAAGGAACCTTAGAATGTGTTGAGCGCGTCCTCGGAAAAAACCTAGTCAGTGCTCATATGAACGCGTGCAAAGAAGGAACAATCTCTGTGCCTAAAAAAAATCGAAGGGAGAATTTTTGCGTAAGGCTGATTTTATACGCTCATTATCGTTCAATCATACCAAACCTTTCAGCTTTTACAGGTATCAGAGATATCCCTGTTACCGACTCCATCATTGAAGGAGGGGAACCTGTTTGTTCACTTGTAATACAAGAAAAAACTAGACATCTTGCTCTAATGCAGGCAGAAATTCAGGCTAAACGCATATATGGAGAATTAAAACCAGCTCATCAGTGATCAATCAAAGCTTTCGATTTCCAGAGAAAATCAACCAAAGGCTCCCCGATTACCACGGTTGAAATCGTGGAAAGAGCGGCTTTTATTGGAGTGCTTACAGCTGCTGGCTCCATATCACCACAAGAGTTTCAACATCCCATGCGTAGAAGAGTCTGTATGTTTGACAAGGAATTAACAGAAAGATTCGAAATAGCACATCAGCCTCTAGCCCGATAAAAGCTGCAACAGCAAGGCGCGCGCATGATCGGGAATCAAGGAGTCGAGTAGAAGCCTATGATGCATGAACATCATTACCAATCAAAGGGCAAAGCATCTTGAAGTTGCGAGCCTGTGAACGATTCATACCTCTCCCCATTCTAAGTTCTAACAGCTTCCATAATATGCAAGATCTGAGGAGCCAGCAATGTGGCTACGAATGTGGACAGGAGAACTTTGAAAGGTGTTATTATTGGAGCAGGAACCGACCATAAAGCCACTAGAACTTCTGGAGTGAGTCCGTAGAAGGATTGGTAAGTTTGGAGGGGCACAAAGACGAATATTCTGAGGAGCACATCAGCTTCTAGGCTTATGAAGGCGCTCAGGGCGAAGGGAGACAGGCGTTTAATATCTTCTGAACCTCGGAAGCTCATGATTATTCCCGCAATCAGCAGGATGACATATGCAGCGAACACATCCCACATCCCCCAAATAGGGAGGAGCCGCGAGATAGGTGCAATGAAATAGCCAATGAGTAGCAATGTGAAGAAAGCAATCACTCTCTTCCAATTCCCTCTGAACATAAATCCCGCGATCATAGAGCCCACGGGGGCTCCGAGGGTAAATATGAATTCATAACTGCTCTCTCGTGGGACCAGCCAATGACCAATCATAACAGCGATAAAAGTTGACATGAAACCTGCATATGGTCCCAAAACTATCCCTATGATTGGGCTTATCAGAAAAATGACCCCAAACCATACTCCAGCTGAGAAACCAGGCGTAATCAAAGCGTCACATATAATTCCCAAAGCTGCAAAGATACCGATCATAGCCAATTTTCTTGACCCGAAACCTAGCTGTTGAGATTTTTGCTGACCCACTTCTCTAACTCCTACACGCGCATTAAACAGACAACCTGGTTTACTTTTCCTGATTCTTGCGTGAATCTCCTAATAAAGTGAGCTCTGCCTTTAGAGCTTCCTAGCTTTGGACTAGTCTTCAAGTAGTATACGCGCGCGCTACTTGGATTTTTGTCAGATAAAAAATTCTGAGTTGATGGCGCCGGGAATGGGATTCGAACCCATGCGGCCCAAAGGGCCACAGGCTTTCAAGGCCTGCGCATTATCCACTCTGCCATCCCGGCTTGACAGACAAATACACTCTTAGCTGGAATAAAACCTTAATCTAGCGACTGTAATGCAGATACATCTATCAAATCTAGCAAGAACATAATCTGTCGAAGAACTCAAGCCCTTTAAAAACGTGTATCTGCTACAGTGCTACACTTCATAGTGAAAAAATTACTAAACATATAATGATGTGCCTTTTGGGGATGAGAAGGAATAAAAAATGGAGGGGGGAGGGAATTCACTAATTATGAATCGTCCCTTTATCCATTCCCATCTCAGTTTCCCCAGGCAATCCTTAGCTCCAGAGAGCAAAGAAAAACAAAAAGAGGGGCATTAATCCAGTAAGTCTTTGTATATTCTTTTATGGTTGACTTTCTTATCCATAAACACACTTACTTTATTTTCTCCGTCTGTAAGAGAAAGAAATTTGACTATGTCTCCCTCTACAAATGTGTATTTTATATCCCCCAGGTCGAAGGTTTCTGAAAGCTCCTCGCTTGCCTTAAAAGCTGAGGATGAAAGAGTAGCATAATCTATAATCTTTGTGGGATCTTTCAGATCGATGCTCGCGGATTTGCTATTTCTTAGGATGTATCCTATTACTCCATCTTGGGTTTTGATGCGGTCAATGTTTTTCTTCATTCTATCTTCCACCACAGTCGGCATGCTTACTTCTTCAGGAAAGTCAATCGAGATTTCTGGCTTCTCTTCTTCCTCTAATGAGATTCTTTTCATTCTTCTTTTCTTAGGGGTCATTGTGTT
>JAUWDF010000064.1 GCA_030608925.1 Candidatus Bathyarchaeota archaeon
AGTCTTTTCAAAGCATGTTATTGACTGTGACATCGAAATCCGACCTGGAGAAGAAGTTGTTGTTTTGAATGATCACAACACTGTTCTAGCTGTGGGCAGAGCTTTATTAAGTGGAGAGGAAATGAAAGCATTCAATCACGGTGCTGCTGTCCGTGTTCGATGGGGGAATGCGGAAAAAAGAGAAGAAGAAAGATGAAAGATTAAGTTTATGTTCAACCCTATTTGGTGTGAATGAAAATGCGTAAAGGTGTTAGTCCCCGAGATACTAGACGTTTGATGAAGCGTATGGGATTGAGTATGGATACTATGCCAGATGTTCAGGAAGTCATCTTCAAGACCAGCACTAAAGAGATTGTTGTTGAAGAAGCAGAAGTTGCCGTCTTAGACCTCAAAGGACAAAGAGTTTTTCAGGTTACGGGAGGGAAAGTTACAGAAAGGGCATTGTTCTCCGAAGAAAAACCTTTAGTGATCCCAGAAGAGGATGTAAAGCTTGTAGCGGATCAAACCGGCAGAAGTATTGAAGAAGCAACGCAAGCTTTGGAGGAAAGTGGAGGTGACTTGGCTAAGGCAATACTTCTCCTTCAGACAATGTCCTAGAATTGTTTTAGAATATCTTCTTTTTCCATTAAGAAACTGCAATAGTGACATCTGATCATTAAAGGTTCTTGTGATTTCACGTAGAATTGAGTTTGAACTGGTTCGTTGCTATTAGATATGCATGCTGGATTACCACATTTAACTATTCCTCGTATACTACTTGGAAGTTTTACACGTTTCTTGTCCATTACTTGATAATTACGAAATATATTTATGGAAGCCCCTGGAGCAAGTAGTGCTATTTTATCAACCTCTTCAGGCTCCAGCTCCCTTCCTTCAACTTTGACGATGTCTTTAAGACCCAGCTGCTTGCTGGGAACATGCATAGCGATCAACACGATCCCATTTGTTTTGCCTGTTATTCCCAGGATTTTTACTACATCCAGCGCATATCCCCCTGATATGTGATCGATAACTGTACCGTTTCTAATTTTTGAAACAAGCAATGTTGTTTCAGTCATCTGATCATCTCAATTTGACTTTGAAACAGAATCATCAAAGGAAGGCTATATTATTTTTCCCCCATCACTATTAAGCTTCAGGAAAGAAGTTATTTATTACTTGTTCAGCTTTGTGCTTGGTGCTAAGCTTGCAGTTTGAAGGGCGCGATATAATTTCCTTGAAGGATTTTTCTAGGCGGGAGATCGACTATGTCATGGAAATGGCACAAGCTATGGAGCCAATGGCTAAAACTGGCTCAAGCTTGCTACAAGGGCGCATATTAGCAACCCTGTTTTTTGAACCAAGCACTCGTACACGATTGAGTTTTGAGTCTGCTATGCATCGATTGGGCGGATCTGCAATTGGCTTTGCAGAGCCAGATATAACTTCAGTGAAGAAAGGGGAGAATCTAGCGGATACAATGAGAGTTGTGGAGAATTATGCTGATGTAATTGTAGTTCGCCATCCGCTAGAGGGAGCTGCAAGGCTAGCAGCTGAGTTCGCTTCAGTACCAGTCATCAATGGTGGTTCAGGAGCTGAAGAACACCCCACACAGGCTTTACTAGATCTTTATACCATATTGAAAGAAAAGGGGACGATTGATAACTTAAATGTAGTTTTGGTGGGAGATTTACGCTATGGAAGAACTGTTCATTCTCTTGCATATGCACTGTCACTTTACAAAGTGAAACTATTCTTTGTTTCTCCCGAAATGCTGCGGATGCGTAGAGAGGTTTTAGATGTCATAAAGGAGAAAATAAATGTCATCGAAAGAAATAGTTTAGATGATGTTATTGTGGACGCAGATGTATTGTATGTTACACGGATACAGAAGGAAAGATTCCCTGATGCAGCTGAATATGCAAAGATGAAGGGATCATATAGAATTAATCTTGAGCTCCTAAAAAGGGCAAAGGAAGACATGGTTATATTACATCCCCTCCCCAGGGTAGATGAAATTGCACCTGAGGTGGATGCTACAAGTCATGCTCGATATTTCCAACAAGTAAGGAATGGAATTGTCATGAGAATGGCTTTGCTAGCATTAATACTAGGGAAGATGAGTTAGAATAATTAGCTTTCTCTTCTCACAAGTATTTTTACACTTGCCCGATTATTGGAAATGCGACAAGGGCGTTGTTTTTGTAGATCCACAATTTGGACATTTCGACTTAGCTCCTTTGAAACCTGTCTTACAACTTTGACAATGCCTGAATAGAAGGTTGTAGGCGAAGAAACCGATTTTCCTTGCGACTAGTTCTTTGGTTTTAGCCAGTAATTGCTCACCTGAAAGTTGGCTGTTTTCGATTCCCAGAAGAGTAAGATGACCACCAGGGGTCAACTGATGTAATTGCTCTTCTAGGTCAAGTTGGCTTTTTTCCTGTACGTAGAACCTGCTTATGTCTGAGTAGAAAGGATTCGCTTTCAATCCTTGTGTCTTCACGATACTCCATCCATATTTCTCTACATCTAGTCTAGCGAATCTTCTGGTGGCTGTTATGGATGGCACAATGGCTGTTGTAAGTCGATTTCGAGGTTTTTTCGCGTGCTTCTTCGAGTACTTGTAGATGTATTTAACGACTTTTTCCTTCAAGGAGGAAACTTTGTCTTGATCCTGGGCGTCTTTCTCACCCAACAATACCTGCACCGATTCATCGAGTCCTATCGTGGCTATTGTCCTTGTGGCATTCTCAGAACGGAAATAACAGGTTCCATTCACCTTATGTGATAGAGAAGGTAAAAGATTCCTATCTATTCGCTTCTTTATGGCTTTATATTTGATTTCTAAAGCTTGTTTGGCCATTTCAAGCAGATTATCTAGCAGTTCAAAGAACTTGTCTTCGTTCCCGTCTGCATCAAAGGAAGCTCTAGGTAGATTGATGAAAACTGTGTCTAAGTTCCCAGTTCGTTGAACGTCCAGTTCCCAATCTCCCAGCCAGTCATCAGCAAACCTTGAACCCGAAGCTGTATAAGTGGCGTTGACTGTATTTTCTGACCACAAGTTGGCAATATATACCATAGGGCTTATAGCTGCAAGTCTGTGCAACTCATAAAGCAAAGATTCATTTTCATCTCGTAGGGATCTAGGCCTGCATTTCATGACGATTTTTGGGTTCCGAATAGGTTTCTTCTGATTCTCTTCAGCAATTGTTTCAATTAGAAGGAACGCAAGATTATGAGCTTCTTGAGGGTGTGAGATGCTCTTCTCCATCAAAGATTCGAGAGTAATTGTAGTAGGTGTTGCAGTCCTTTGGTTTAAATCATTGATAAAAAGACGTAGCAGCTTTTTGATTTTTTGGGGATTTGCAGCATGGGTGAAAGGAGCCAGATATACGTTGAAATCATCTACTATTTGCTGCCCCATCATTTCCATTGCCGTATTTCGTATGATGTTTACCACAAGATTGAGAGCGGCTTCAAGGGTTCTTGGTTTGTTTTCCTCGTGGGTGGAAGAGAGGTTGTGAACGATTTCATTTGGCTTCAATATCCACTGTCCGAGGTTGCTAATGTGTAGATTGCCGCTGAGGTAAGCATCTGAAAGATTTCGAGGAAGTACGCTCAGTAATGTGTATTCTTCCATGACTGCGTTGCCGGCAGTTCTAAGAACACTTTCTCCGTTAGGTATTGGTGTGTTAATTAGTTGCGTAACCTCATTAACGGGCAAACCTAATCGTGTGAGGTTGTGCCGATATTCTTCGTAATGCTTCTCTAGAAGGATCGAATTGACGATCTCTCGGATTAAAGGAGCTGTGATGTATTTAGTTTTGAACTGCTGTAGTCTCTTCTCAGTTTCACGTGCAACTTTCTGGGCAATGTCTGTAGGTACGTTAGCTTCGTTAATTAAGGATCTCATGATCTTATTTCTATCAAATTCCTCAATGGAGAGGTGCGATGTCCGCACGAGCATTTTTCTTCTCTTATGGGTTCGTTCATCTATCTCGTCTGTGATTTCAATGACGCGTTGACCAAGATTTGTCAATCGATATTTCTTGGTTTCTACATCAGGTTCAATAAGATCTGCATTTAAAAGAGACTTCAGGTGATAGGCAAATCGCCCAGCGTCTCGGGTAACGTCAAGTTTCAAGGAATTCATCATTTCGGTATAAGATAACGACCCCTTTTCTAAGAGAAGGTTCAGCGTTTGGATCCTTATACGAGCTGATAGTGCCTTCAAGACTAGTAAGCCAGCTTTGTGAATGCCAGATCTAGTCCTAGACATATTGTTGCACGTTCCGGTAGCTATTTTCTTAGGGCTTGCTAAGTTTAAAGGTTGAGGGGAACGAAAAACCTGTAATCTCTCATTATTTCCTAATGTGGTAATAATTTCATCAATATCGTACGCGCAATCCTTTAATTGGTAGCCTACAATTTTCTGCAGGTAATAGCGGCGGTAGCCAAGCCAGGTCAAAAGCTTGACCAAAGGCGAAGGACTCAAGATCCTTTCCCGTAGGGGTTCGCTGGTTCAAATCCGGCCCGCCGCACCTTTGAAAATATTCCCCCTGGTTGAGTGCGTTTAGAAGCAAGCTACACAATATTTTTAGTTCAAAAGATCGTGCTAAATTGCTCACGCGTAATTAAAACTATCCTTTAATCAAACATTATCCAACTGAAAAAACGAATCTTAAGTAGTTTTGTTAGTGAATTAATAAGTCTAGATTCAGATTTCGATTGTAGTCTGGATTGTCAATGGCTCACAGCTTTACTGTTTCTTCGATTACCCCTTCTTTTGTGATTATCAACAGATCCATACCATTACCACTCCTGGAATCACGGCTGATGGCTGATTTGATTGTTCGAATAACCATTTCTTTGGCGTCTTGTAGACTCATGTTTTCTTGATAGTTTTCTTCTAGTACACCTACAGCGATCTCTGCGCCCGTACCAACAGCTGCGTATTTGTCTGGAATTAAAGATCCCAGGATATCAAGAACAAAGATTGAGGGTCCTTCGTCATCTACACCACCGATGATTGTTTGTGTTATCAATGGGAATAATCGTCTGCCAAAAAGAAGGTTTGACATGACTTTTGCAGCTGATCGGACTGATATTTTTCGGTTTATATCTAATTCATATAGGTTGGCACGAGCCTCAACCTCTCTCACCAGGATCTGCATGTCAGAAACAAGTCCTGCGCATGCTGCGCCTACATGGTCTGTAATTTTGAAAACTTTCTTTCCGGCTTTGCTTGTTACGAAATAGCCGTATGTAATACGTTTTTCAGAGGCAAGAATCACGCCATCAGAGAAAATTAATCCAAGAGTCGTAGCCCCTGGCATTGCGAAGTATGGATGCTGTTGACCTTGCTCTACCAAATTATTCATCCTTCTTAAAGTTGATTGGATATGCACCGCCCCGCATTTAAACTTAATGCGCTTTCGATTTCTGATGTAAATGCTACCCTTGAAGTAATTAGCAAGTACGATGGTGAAAATTTAAACCCAGCAAATACCAAGTTATGGG
>JAUWDF010000034.1 GCA_030608925.1 Candidatus Bathyarchaeota archaeon
TTGTTGCTTTTGTTTCAACATTGCCATCTGCTTCAACAATGGATTTTATGATTGGTCTTACTCTTGTGATGTTATAACCATCATCAAGTAGATTCTGTACATCTTGGTCGCTTTCCGCTATGTTGATCACGTTCTCTTCAAACTCCTCGCTAATCTCAATGAATCCATTGCATCCTCGTCCACGTGGCCTTCCATTTAACCAACTGTGTGCCTCAGGTATCATCGTTCTTCCTTTGAACCACCCTGCAAAACCATTGCTATTCTCTTCTCCGTTATTAGCCGCGTATACACTTATTGCGAAGCCGCTCACAATTGCTGCCACAACTACTGTTGTCAAGAGAATTGCAGCTTTCGTTCGGTCTATATTCATCACATCCTTCTAAGTATTGTAGGTGTGCTTATTCGCATACCTCATGTTCGTCTAAACGATGGAAATTTATTAAAGGGTTTTTCAGAATTATACCCAATTTCATTCATAATTTGTGGTGCTAAGAAGACTAGTAAGTCTATGTTTACGAGCCCCATATCATCGATAACACAATGCTTGGCGCGTGCGTATAGCACCTTTCCGAATCTTGGGTAGAGGAGTGTAGTAGTACTTAGTCATCAAATTGTGGTTGGAGGAGGTTTGGGGTGTCCCGAGGGAGAAAGGGGAAGGTGAAAACGCTTTTCCTCCACCAACCATTCCAGAAATCTATTAGATCCATGTGAACATTAAAGATTATTTCAAGATTATACCTAACTTTATCCCTAATTAATTCAAAGTCAAAGGGAGCACATTTATTACCATAGTACAAATAGTTAATGAAAATTCTCATGATCTTCGGAGCAGATTAGATGTCAGGTAGTACTCGCCCTTTGAAGTATTTACTGGGGTGGCTAATTGCGGGCACCAGAGGCGGTACTACTCGCGCTAAGATTATTAAGATCATAAAAGAAACACCTCAAAACGCGAATCAACTGGCGAATCTGCTTGAAATGGACTATCGGACGATAAGACATCATCTAAAAGTCCTTCAGAAGAACAAAATTATTACATCCGCTGGAGATAGATATGGCACAACATACTTCTTATCTCCTGGCATGGAAGAAAATTACGCGCTTTTTGAGGAGATTGTGGATAAAATATGGAAAAAGCAAAAAAAGGAGGAAAACAAGTGAAACCCAATATGGACAGATATGTAAAAACCGGGCTTCTGCTAGCAGCTGTGGTAGCGGTCGCTATCCTGTCAGCATTCTGGGCAACCACATTTAGTCCCATAGCATCTCCGTGGGGTCTAAGACCCTTTCCACCCGATAGGATTAGAGGAGACCTTGAATTATTCTATACTGCCAAAACAGTAATTTCCTCAGTCAACATGACGCTTCTAACTATCCTGTTGATTACATACATCAGCATATACAAAGAAACCCAATCAGAGTTCACCCTTGGACTCATACTGTTCTCGATAATTCTACTTCTCTATGCCCTAGTGTCCAATCCCATCGTACACGCCATCTTTGGCTTCAAAGCTTTCGGTCTCGGTCCTTTTGTCATGCTACCAGACTTGTTCTCGGCAATTGCACTTTCAGTGTTATTATACCTGACGATAAAATACTGAAGACTCCTCAAAGCTACTCATTATAGCACGCTTGAGGTAAGACAAACAATATGTTAGATAAATTCCAAGATTTGCGCGCGCGCCCATGGCAAACTCTTTATTAGGAGGTCGCCGGGATAATGCACATATCACACTAACTCATGCTTAATCGAAAACCGTTTGAAGGCTTTTTGAAAATCGCATGCTAAAACTATGTGATAGGAGTAATAAATATATGCAAAATGAAAACTTCAAGGATTTACCGTTAAGTCCAGAAGTGATGAAAGGTATAGAAGAGCTAGGATTCGACAATCTTTTCCCAATTCAAGCTCAAGCAATTATCCCCTTACTTAAGGGTAGAGACGTTATTGGTCAAGCTCAAACTGGAACAGGAAAGACTGCAGCCTTTGGAATTCCCATGATTGAACACTTGAACTCTGAACTTAGAGTCCAAGGCTTAGTCTTGGAGCCAACCCGTGAACTTGCAATACAAGTTGCAGAACACATAAGTCAATACGCAAAGTATGCAGGATACAAGGTCTTACCAATCTATGGCGGAGCTTCCATTGGCAGACAAATATCTGCCCTTGAAAAAGGAGTCCACATTGTTGTTGGCACACCAGGTCGAATAATCGATCATGTGAAACGAAGAACATTAAACCTATCATCAGTGAAGACTGTTGTTCTTGATGAAGCTGACAGAATGCTTGACATGGGATTCATCGATGACGTTGAATACATACTTTCGAAGGTCCCTGAACAACGACAAACCAGTCTCTTCTCAGCAACCATAGATCAGTCAGTAATGAGACTATGTAACAGATACATGACGAATCCTCAAAAGATATTTGTGAGTAAGGACGAGATAGCTCTTGTTCAAATAGACCAGTATTACATGGTTGTAAACCCTGCGAACAAGTTCAGAATATTGCGAGACATTTTGGATAAAAACCATGTGGAAAGAGCCATAATATTCTGTCGAACGAGGGATTACACAACAATCCTGTCAGAAAAACTACGAGCAATGGGATATGACGCAAAACCTCTGCACGCAGGCTTCACCCAGTCCCAGAGAGAATTCGTCGTAAATCTATTCAGAAAAGGCAAGCTAAAGTTCCTTGTGGCAACTGATGTTGCTGCACGAGGCTTAGACATCCAAGGAATAACCCATATCATAAACTATGACATTCCCCTCGACGCACTAGTCTATTTTCATCGAATCGGACGAACAGCTAGGATGGGGCTCGAAGGAACAGCAATATCACTTGTCGGGTATGGGGAAGTCACCCAATTCAACAATATAAAAGCTTTAACTAGGACCGCGATTAAAGAAGTAGAAGCACCTAATCAACTTTGGTGACCCTGTGAATGGGAAAGAGGAAAATCATCAGTGAAGATAATTTCGGAAATATGGTTCTTCCAGCCACAACTGATGTTCTGGGTATAGCTATTCAAATGTTGGGTGGAGACCGAATCAGAGTTAAATGTCAAGATGGGCACGTCAGATTGTGCAGAATCCGAGGAAAAATGAAGAGACGATTCTGGATTAGAGAGGGTGACATAGTCTTGGTTTCCCCTTGGGATTTTCAGTTTGACACCCGAGGTGACATCTTCTATAGATATAGAAGAAACCAAGCTGAATGGTTAAGGAATAAAGGTTATTTAACTGTACTAAGGTGAATGTAAGATGAGAAGTCGGATATGGAGTGCAAGGGGGCGTCCGAGAGGTAATCATCTGCCTCGACCTGACGCTAGAGCGCTACAATATCTTGTTCAACTCTCAATGAAACACCAAATCGACCCGACAGAGTTTTTCAACGCATTTGTACATGCGTGGCAAAACGGAAAAGCAACATGTCGAGGACTAACTATTCAACCCCGCGTACGAAAAGATAATCGAGGTATCTTCCTCATAACCAAAGGCGACGCCGTGGTCGCTCAGTTCTCATTATCTGAGGAAATCCTCCAAGTACCTAACCCATTGGATCGATTCGATTTTTTACGCGAGACCATTAGAGAGTTCTCTGCTATCAAGGACAGGAAAATACACAACGTTGGTAAAGTAAATATCGAGGATTTGAAGGCTGGAATGAAAGGAGTTAGTCTAAGTGCACGAGTTACCGAGATTTCGAGACCTAAATTGGTCCTAACCAGACTCAACGAGTATGCCCTTTTCGCTAATGCAACCTTATCCGACAAAAATGACACAATTAAAGTTCCGTTATGGAACAAGCGAATTGACACTGTGTCAGTCAACGATAGAGTTCAAATCGACAACGCAAGAGTCACCCTGTTCCGTGGTGAAAAACAACTAAGAATCGGAAGAAATGGCACATTGACAGTAGTTGCAGGCTCCTTTTCGCACGCAGCTTAAAGCACCGTCCAATGTGCGACTAAATAGAAGCACAATTACACTGAATAACTAGGATAATTTCTCACATGAAATTAGGTTCTTGTTCTTAGGCTCTTTCAAATACGTGGACAGTGTTTTCCAGTTCTTCTCCAACTAGTTCTACGGCTTCAATGTTGCCTAATCCCTTCTCGTAAGCCTTTCGAATATGCCATATCTCGTGAGGATCAATGCCCATAACTCTGCATGCAATGGAGTCCACTGCTACTACATCTTTTCCAGCTATAACCAAGTCCATCTGAACTGGCTTTCCTCCAACTGGACCTCGTCCTTCCATTCCAACAAATCCATCTATTACCGTTAGAGAAGGTCTTAGTACACTGTTGATATCAACTATGACTTTGCTGATTCCCCGAAGATGGTATTTGGATTTAAATTTGTCTGGAAGCAGTCCAAACATGTTTTTCATTCCCAAGGTCACACCAGTGGATCTGTGGGTTTTTAGTTTGGCTGCGCTGATAATTGCGGATTCCGTGACTATCTTGGGGACTTTGATTTTCCTTAATACCTCTCTGTTGGGCACCTGGATTGTGACCTTTTCTTTTTCATGTCTTAGGTTGACGCATTCAATGCTATTTCGCTCACACATCGCCCTAATGCCTCTTGCCTCGAAAGCTTTGTCAGCATTAGTAGTAGTTGCATCTGACTCTACAACAAATACTTCAACAGGAAAATCATTTAGCTTCCTTATGATCGCTTCAACGACAATAGGGTCGGTGGTAGCACCAGTGTCCCATGTTTTAACCGTTATAAAATTAACTTTTATGAGCACCCTTTCGTAGCTAGAAATTGCGCTCTTGAAATCTATTAGATCTAAGGCTTGAAAAACAGGGACGTGACCTCTTCCTCCCTTTACCAGAGCAACCTTCGAAACTGCCATACGAAAACCTACTTGAACGAGTACAGAAAACAATAAACTTCTTGCATGCGGACACGCAATTTAGTGAAAGTCTTCAATGACCTACGATTACGCGTGTCAGCATAAACAAACTTTCCTATAGAAATTGAGTGCTCGAAATTTCCGATTAGAATAGACACAACACATAACAGTAAAAGGGTCTCTAAACAAGTTGCCCCATTGAGATGAAAATTCAAATTTTGTTCACCTATCTTTTCTAGTGGTGAATTGATAATCTAATTTTATGAAATTAGGGTCAATATTGTTTATACTTGAAAGTTCGATTCAGATAAAACATACAGATGGCAGCTAGTTAATTGTCCTTCTGCATACACATGGGGGGATCATGAGATTTCATCAAAATCGATTTATGCGTCAGAGCTTTTTGACACACGAATGTTGGAGAAAGCCATGTCTGAGGAGAACGATTGGACAGAGGAGGAACTTAAAAAAGACGTTAACTCCATGACTGCGATCACTATTCCAGTGAACTTAAAAATAGAAAGTCATCAGCAGATACTCGACCTAGCTGAAATGGAGGAGATTCTTAGAGGGTCACAACTGATTGCTTTAGGTAATTGTGGTTGTAGAAAAAAACGCCAGAAGTGTAGTGCGCCACTAGATGTTTGCTTGAGCCTTGATAGGGATGCTGAGGAATTCATCAGTAATGGAACGTCAAAGAAAATAAGCTTGGAGGAAGCTCTTGACGCCTTGAAGCGTTCACATGAAGCAGGATTAGTTCACATTGCTTACATAACTGCAGGCGTGGAGAAGCCTGAGATGGTTTGTAGTTGTTGTTCATGCTGTTGTTGGAGCATGAGTGCACTTGTGAGGCTTGGAATGCAAAATGTTGTTGTGGCAAGTAGCAGTATTGCTTTGGACAACCCTGAAACATGTTCAAACTGTGGTACTTGTGTTGAGAGATGCCAGTTCAAGGCTAGAAGTCTAATCAATGGTGAGATGAAGTATGATGAGAAGAGATGCTTTGGCTGTGGAGTTTGCATCAGTACTTGTCCGACTCAGTCAATTTCATTGGTTAAGCGCCTACATCCAGCAATGAACCAGTAATTTTGCAATTACATGTGCTTTCTTCTAGCAACAAAACATGCAGTAGATTGCACCAATCATATTTCTTTGTGTGAAGAAAGAAAGGAGGATGCCAATGAGGCTAGGTCTCTATGTTGAAAGGTATAGCTGCATAAGCGTGCACACCTAATTCATCAATTATCTCGTATCCGATAAGGAAATAGATGCACATGCCTTCCTTCTCGATTATGTTAGTCCTTAAAGCCTTAACAGTCACGTTTTCACCGACACTCAGGTATCCGCTTCCGAAGAGCATTTCTCTCAAAACCAATTCCGTGCCCACAGTCCATTCTTCAGGCAGTGCAATCCTTGCTTGTTCATCAACAGTGTTAATGAGGAGCATGTCTTTGTGAAAGGCTGTAGCAGCTCCCTCTATCTCAACAGGCTCCGAATTATTCAGTAACCACCAAATAAGTTGGTCCTTATTCAGACTCTCTGATTCCGGGGATTGAGCTTCACTCGACTGAAACGCGTTAGTTAATGGTATGTATAGCAAAGCACCTGTGACAGCTGAAATTATTAGTAGTGAGATAACCTTTAGTTTCGAATTCATATTTCATTCACCTCCCTTCTCTTGTTGGGTAAGTAAATCTTTGATGTACTCCAAATAAAAGTCGACGCACTTCAGGTGTGCATTATCAGTATGCACCAAAAATGAAACTGGGATTGCTGAACTCTTCGCGTGTTGAATTCGTTTTCGAAGATTACGTCGAGGTGTCTTCGCCAAGTTTCCGGGTTATTAAGTTCTCCTCAAGATGCAGGAGAAGTCCGATTCGCCGTTCCCATCTCTTGAAGAAACGATGCTGAGCGTATAAAGCGAGAATCGTGTAAACCAGGAAAACAGCGATAATGATCATGAAAATGAACTCCAGAACTTTGCCTTCAGCAAGTGCTCCCAACGAAATTAGAGCAGAGAATACTAGAAGGACACAGGATACAATTAAGCCGATCAAGGAGCCTGTCCTAAACCTGTTCCATTCCGCATCAAGTTCAGTTAGAAAATCGTGTAGTGACTTCACTGGATAAGCTTGGTTTTTTCCTTCTTCAGACATTACTTACACCGCGTAGCTCAATTTAA
>JAUWDF010000096.1 GCA_030608925.1 Candidatus Bathyarchaeota archaeon
CATGTACACTTGATAATTAGTGGACGAGGATTGGTAAGAAAGATCGTCCATGTGAAATCCTCTCTCATCGATCTAGCCCCCGCAATTCTAGATACGTTACGATTAAAGGAATACAACGGATTTAAGGGAAGAAGCCTCTTGAACATAAAGGAGGGAAGACCAGTAATTACCCAAGGTATTTTTCGTAGAAAAAAACATGAACGTATTCTCTGAAAGAAAATGCACAACATTCGTCAGGAATGGAAGAACTCTAATAGCAACTTTTTCAGTTCATGAGAAGACATAAATAGTGTGCACGGTCTCTTTCTGAAGTTGCCCAAGTAGGGGAATAGTGCTTATGCCTCAAAAAGTCATTTGCCAAAATTGCACACATATCTTATACGAAGGACCTGACTTGAAGCCCCCAGATGAGATCATACAAAAATATGACGGTAAATGTCCTGAGTGTGGTCGGAAACTATCTGGCGTCCCAATTGATGTTGAAGTTGGAGCAGCCAAATAAAAAGAGTAATGACGTGATTGCTTGCATTCAGCAGTAAAGAGGACGCATCTTTACGAGCTTCATGTTAAGAATGGTAAGATGGATATTTTTGCTGAATTTGAAATGCCTATCTGGTATAATGATATTATTCCAGAGCATTTAGCTGTTAGAAACAGTGTAGGTGTCTTCGATGTCTCTCACATGGGAAGAGTGATAATCTCTGGAAGCGAGGCGAAGTCTTTCTTAAACTATGTCACAACCAATGACGTGTCCAAGTTAGAGAGACTTGACGCTCAATACACTGTCATGTGCAACGAGAAGGGGGGTGTGAAGGATGATTTTGTACTATCCAGACAAGAAAACGATAGATTCTTTATGGTTTACAATTCAGCTAACAGAACTAAGAACTACAATTGGCTGACAAAACATGCATCTAACTTCAAGGTGAAAGTAGAAGAAGTATCAGATAATATTGCAATGTTTGCGGTTCAGGGACCCAAAGCTGCTGAGACACTTCAAAAGATAACTGAGGAAGATCTTGGTAAGATTCAACGCTTCAAATGTGGCTGGGTGGAAATCGCAGGCTTAGAGGCTTTCATTTCAAGGACGGGATATACGGGTGAAGATGGATTCGAAGTTTTCATCCTCAACACGCCTCTCTCTCATCCTGAAAAAGCTATCACAGCTTGGAAAGCTATTCTCAAAGCGGGAAAAGAGTTCGAAATTGAACCATGTGGCTTAGGTGCTAGGAATACCTTGAGGCTTGAGGCAGGCATGTGCCTCTACGGCAACGATCTAAATGAGAACATTACACCCTTGGAGGCAAGAATAGGTTTTGTGGTTAAGATGCAAAAAGAGAGTTTCATAGGAAAAGATGCCCTACTAAGACAGAAAAAAGAGGGAACACCTGAACGCAGAGTGGGATTAAAAATGCTTGAAGCTGGGATTCCACGTGCAAATCACGAAGTGTTCAAGCAGGGAGAGAAAATAGGATATGTTACTAGTGGCACTTTCTCACCACTGCTGAAGTGTGGCATCGCCATGGCTTATGTGAAAAGTGAAGAAGCTATCAGAGGTGGAATCGTTCAGATAAAGCTGAGAAACAAGAAAACTACCGCAGAAATTGTCAGGTTCCCATTTTATGATCCAAACCAATATGGCTCCACGAGAAAAGCAGCACAAACCGAGTAAAAGGATTGTATGGGTAACCACAAGGGAAATAAAAGAGTTGTATCAACTTCATTGAGCAAAAGGAGACATGACTGTTGGACCTTAGGAAGCTGATGTCGTGGGGAAGATTAGTTGACGGTTTGCATACCCTTTCAAACTTTAGATTTTCTGTCTCGCGCTCAACATTGCTCACAGTCTCTGCGTTAACTCTTATATTTTTCTTAGCTTTTTTTATTAGACTGCTTCCGATACGGTGGGGGCTTGAATTATCGGAATTTGATCCTTATTTTCAATATCGTTTCACGGAGAAAATTGTTAATGATGGATACTTCGACTGGCTAAATTGGAACGATGTAAATCGCTGGTACCCTGCCGGCTATGAAATTAACGTAGGTGCCAGAGCCTTTCCAGGTCTTCCCTTAACAGCTGCAACTCTATACAACATACTTTCCGCTCTTGGAGTCCCCATTTCTCTTTATCATTTTTGTGTCTTGTTTCCTGCTATCTTTGGTGCACTAGCTTGTGTGATAGCGTTTTTCTTTGGTAAAGATATTGGAGGTAAGGTTGTTGGGCTATTGTCAGCATTTTTCCTTGCATTGACCCCGTCACATATATCAAGGACGTCTGCAGGATTTTTCGACGACGAAACAGTTGGAATCGGAGCAATACTTCTCTTCGCATTTCTATTTCTGAGAGCCTTAGATCAAGAACGCCCACGAAATCACTCAATAATATATGCCATTACTGCTGGATTGACACTTGGCTATGTAACTGCCTCCTGGGGAGCAGCACTGTATCCGATTGCGATGGCGACTCTTTTCGTTTTCTTCTTAATTCTACTCAGACGTTATTCCAGGCGGTTGCTGACCTCATACAGCATCACATTTGGCCTTGGCTTGTTCCTTGCCATCAATGTTCCAAAGTTATCAATCAAATTTCTTGCCAGCTGGTCAATCTTGCCAGTTGCAGGAGTCTTTGGATTACTGTGTCTAAGTGAAATAGTGAGGACCATGCGCAGTAAGAAATGGAGGATTATATCGGTTGTGGGTTTCATCGTAATTGTTGTTGGAGGGTTCCTAACTTTATCCTACTTAGGATATATTGGTCCAGTTGCAGGAAAATTCGTCTCGGTCCTGGATCCGACTCAGCGGGGGACATCAGAGATATATCAATCAGTGCAGGAGCACAGACTGACAGCGTGGGGTTCAATATACTATGACTATGGTATCGGCGTATTTTTCTTCGCTCTCGGCTTATTCTTTGCAGTAAGAGATATGACCAATCGGAACTTGTATATCCTGATTTTTGGGTTGACAGCATTGTATTTTGCAGGTTCCATGGTTCGACTAACAATTCTATTAGCGTCAATTTTCGGTATTCTAATGTCTTTGGGGATTGTAAGCATGCTCAGACCATTCGTCACACTAATCAAGGAAACACCGAAAATTAGTGCAGGCAGAAAGTACATCACAGGTCATGTTGGTAAGGAGTTTGGCGGCTTAGTTCTAATCATCATGTTCGTCCTCTTAACCGTTACCTACGCTTTTCCTTCACCCAGAATGTACAACCACGCATACTCTCCCCCCACAATCCTAACAGCAAGCGTTCCAATAAAACCAGCTGAAGCTGTAACTGAATGGACCGAAATGCTAAGCTGGATGCAAATAAACCTGCCCGAAAACGCGATAATAGCCAGCTGGTGGGACTACGGATACTGGATTACAGTGAAGGGAAACCGAACATCCCTAGCAGACAATGCCACCTTCAACACTACTCAAATAGGATTAATAGGCCAAGTTTTCATGTCCAACGAAACCGAAGCAGTAAGAATCCTGCAAGAACGGTTTGATGGCCCTAGAGGTCCACCAACACACATTCTTGTCTTTACCACATTCGCCAGTGTAGGCAGCGACCAAGGTTATGGCGATGAAGGGAAATGGAGATGGATGGCCAGAATTGCAAATCAATCAGTAGCTCAAGGATTCTATAAGGAGTGGGGAGACAATATGCAATACAACACCTTTGGGGAAGTTCGAGATAACCAGTGGGTGTGGAACGATTTGGGAATGAACACCACAATCTATAAGTTGATGCAAAATGGCAAAAAGCGTTTAGTTCCATCAGTTGAAGCACCTACATTAACGCAGTTTAAGCCTGCCCATTTCTCCCCTGGAAAACCTGTGGCTGCGATTGGACAGGCTGGAGACCAAACAGTCTACCTTCACGCATTGGTATGCCTATACGAAATTGACTATTCCTAGTAGACTAGGCGACTAACTTGTTCCCAAAAGTTGTAGATCAACACAAGCCGAACAAGCCATTAATCCCCAATGGGTTTGGAGTTGTTTACGTTTTAATAAGCGCGGTTTATCTTTTTCTCCTCTACTACTTCAACTACCCTGCAGCGTTACCTTTAGCAGGTTGCGTCTTATTTGGAGGATTCATGGGATTAATCGATGATTGGATGGATCTCAGATGGAGATACAAAGCATTCATTCCAGTATTCGCTGCTTTACCATTAGCCGTGTTAAGAGAAGGTAATCCCGTGATGGCAACCTACATCATTGGCAAAGTAGACTTTAGCCTATTCATCTTTGCGGGTTTTCCCATAGGAGAAGTTGCGTTTTACTTTTTGATAATCCCACTTATTGTGACAATAACAGCAAACACGATAAACCAACTTGGAGGCCTTAACGGATTAGAAACAATTTGCCCATTAATAGTTATGGTGGGGATAATTCTTACGTCCAATCAAGGCTTATTACTTGTAATACCACTAATTGTATATCTTATCTTGGCAATTTTT
>JAUWDF010000137.1 GCA_030608925.1 Candidatus Bathyarchaeota archaeon
AGTGATTGTGGGAGCGCCAAGGATTCGATAAGGCTCGATAGAAATTTTCTGATGGACAAACAGATTACTATAGTATAATCGATATGTCTCGTTGAGTGAACCAGCTATTATGTCTGCTTCAGCAACAACACCTGGCCAAGAACTAGGTGGGTGATGAGTGGTGCTATCGATAAGGTCGCGCCTATAATCGTCTCCCTGAGGAAATATAGCTCCGTTAAGGATCAGGTTTTCAGGGAAAGTTGGAGCATCGGTTGGCCAATTTGTCACAGAAACATTCTTTGTAGGAACACCAGTTGTGCCATACGCTGCAGCTGCAGGAACTATGTCAAAGATGTCGATGTCTCCATCGCTGTCTTGGTCACACCATGGGTCATAAGCACCCTGGCTTGACGATATTCCCACTAGGGACATCGAAATCAAAGATATTATCGCTAATAGTAACGGTGCAAGTTTCATAGTATTAATTCACCTCCTTTGCAGTTCTCCTATTCAACTTTAATTTAAATGACTTCACGTGAATATAAGGTTAGATAGAAGAAAATTCCATTTCTCAAGGAAATAACTAGAGATGCGCACGCAAATCTATAAAAAAAGTGGGATTGGTGCGGGTGAAAACTCAAGCTTTTACTTGAGATAACGCTAGTTTGAAGCGTGTGCTAGTAATTGCGTGCGCTTGTATGTTGCTATAAAATTATAGTAGTAAAAACTTCTATTCATCAAAAGAAAAAAGTGGGGATTATTGGTAGCGTTTTCTGTTGTACAAGAAAGCTGCAAGTAGGGTCAATGTCATGAAGAGTGGAAGAATGATCACTGAGTACTCTGGAATGATGAAACTTTCCAACTTTAGTGTAGCCTGCTGATTTCCAGTCATATTTATTGTGGTATCGTTCGAATAGACATTGTACATCGCTTCCACCGTATAGTTTCCGTAAGAGTAATCTCCAGTAAAATTCATCATCTTCTCCAACAAGGTCAACATGGTCCAACCATTTACACCTGTTAACTTTGACGCGGCTATTGTTGCATTGGAGTAATAAGCAGTCACATTTGCAGAAGGGACATTTTGGTCTATTGAGTCTGTTACGTGAATGTTGAGATACCAGTTAACATAAACCTCGGATTGGTCTTCAACGTAATATTCGTTGCTTGTTGAGTTAACAAGCCAAAGTCTAGAAGACCCACGAGACTGCAATGTTGACATATTTATGTTTAGGACATTGACCCGACAAGAGCCATAACTAAGAATAAATCCGAGTATGGAGTTGGAAATGTTGACATTTGAAGAGTCACGAGCGTAAATCCCAAGGATGTTAGAGTTCATGATATCCACAGTGGAAAGATCATTGCAGTAAAGATATATGATCCTGGTATTGGAAATCGTTGTATTTGAGGATCCATAAAATAAGAAATACCACTTAGAGATTGTTGTGTCTTTTACTGTGAGGTTCGAAGCATAGCCTTCTGCACCAATGATAACAGAGCAGTTGACTAAGTAATTCCAAGAGGATGTGAAGCCAGTTGGCAAATCAACTAAAGAGCAGTTCACAGAGGAAGATTGAATCTTGAGCCTATTGCTAATTGCGGAGTCAGAGATTGTGACTGTCGAAGATTCATATAATTCTAATTCTGAAATTTCGCAGTTTGAGCCACTAAAAGAAGTATTAGCCATAGTCTGCACACGGAAAATAATTTCAGAGTTTGAGACGTTGACAACGGAATTGTCTTGGCAGCTAAGTTCTTTAATTGTGGAGTTTAGTATTGACAAACTGGAATAGTCGATAGTTTCTAAAATGCCAATTGGAGAGTTCAACTCATAAGCGTCTGCTGAACTGTTTTCGTAGAATCTGATTAGAAAAGCGTAGTTTGAGGTTATTGTTGTATTTTCCGATTGTAGACGCGGTTTTCCGTTAGCTGGGTTCTGGAAAAACATCCCATATTGGTATTGACTTGTCTGCGTGAAGTTCACTATTGTATTCCGTAGAATCAGAGTCGCATTATCTTCGACAAATATGCTTCCGTTAATATTGAATATTCCTTCAATTGTAGTCACATTGTTCCCATCGAGACTCAAGTCTCCTTGGAATATTGCTGGAGAAGCCTTAACATGCGGAGTGTTCAATCCGTGTATAAATATCAGCGATAGAAGCAAAGACAAGATATAGACACCCAATGTGAATCTTTTAAAAATCATCACCTATAACGCCAATCTGTGTATATACCATTCAGTTTTTATGACTTGTGGCACGCACGAATAAGGTTCTTTGAAAAAAAGGGGAGTTGCGGGTGAAGACCATACTCATAGTTGGCTAAACCGGCATCTTGATATGCGGAAAGCCAATAATGGAGTGTGGTTGAATGGAGTTGAGCGTAAAGGAATACTTAGACTCAGTTGCGAACCCTAACACTAAGAAATCGTATCGAATTGGGATTAAGAAGTTTTGCGAATGGTTCTACAAGTCCCCTAGAGAAGTTCTTGAAATGAGAAAAGGCGATTTAACGCAAAGAGAGGACGAAGACCTTATTGAATACCGTAATAGAGCAGCAAGATTTGAAAAAGAAATTGAAAAGTTCCACAGTCATCTTTTGAAGCAAGGATACAAAACTAACACTGCCCGAAATATGACATTGGGAATAAGACAACTTTCTAGATTTTACCAAATGCCTATCAGAATCAGAGCTGGAAGTAAAGTCAGCAAAACCGTTAAGACGAGTAGAAGTTTCCCGTTGCGCATAGAACATGTCCGTAAAATGTTTGAGGTTGCAGATCTCAGAGAAAGAGTAATCTTGAGCTTGGCAACAGATTTAGGTCTCAGAATTTCAGACTTCATTAAGATCAAGAAAGGCGATTTGTCGCTTTTAGATCAAGAACCACCAGTAATGTTTGATGTCATGACTGGGAAAGAAGAGGTTGTGGCTCATGGTTTCTTGAGTAGCGAAACAACTGAACTTTTAAGGCTATATCTGCCTACATTGAAGAAAGATAACCTTTACTTATTTCCTTCCAACGGTAAGAGGCATATTAGTGACGAGTGGCTTAACCGTTTGCTCAAAAAACTAGTTGACAAAGCTCAGATTAGATTGAATGGGAAAAGCCTAACGTTTCATTGTTTCCGTAAAATGTTTTTAAGCACTGCAATAGATTCAGGAATTGGGCTGACAGCAGGCAAGAAACTGTGTGGAAAAGCCATACCGAAAAGCGATGACACATACTTAACAACTGTGCGACTAGGAGAGAAGTTCATTCAACTAAAGAAGTTCATAACGATAAAGCAAACAGTTCAACCAGAAACCCACGAGATCGTTGAACAGTTAAGAACAGCAGTAACGAAACTACAAGAAGACGTTAACGCTTACAAGACAGTCGCTGAAACTATAACCGAAAAAAATCAAGATTTTGAAGAGCAGATAATAGAAATGCGAAAATTAGATCATGAGACATTGAAGGTGATTGAGAAGCTTAAACAGGTATATCAGCAAGGCATAAAAGAACTGGAGACTGAATTGGAAAATGAAAGAATGAGAGTGTCTAATCTTTCAAAAATGATCAAACCATTAATAAAAGAACGAATGAGAACGCTGGCACAAGAAGTTGAAGCAAAGAAGAAACAACTGCAGAAAGAAGCCAGTTGATAGCTAACGATTCCCAATTTTCCCAGTTTCCCTCAGTGGGGTTTCCCATAGTTTCCCGTGAGGGAACGTAATTTT
>JAUWDF010000075.1 GCA_030608925.1 Candidatus Bathyarchaeota archaeon
ACTGGACCATAGGAGAATTTGTACTCAACACCACCAGCAACTTCCGTTGACCAGTTACCATCACCTAAGGGATCGTACCAAACATCATGGCTGAATCCAATTCCCCATTCTTCTTTGATGTCAACCATGCTTTCCGGAAAGAAGTCAAGGTAGTTAGATAACAATCCTGTGTCGAGAATAGCAACATAGATGTCTTCCCCTTCGTTTCCGGTAGTTTCTACATCGACCATGTCAACGTTCCATGGAATTGGATCCGCTGACATATCTTCAATCTCCGTGATTTCTTGGAACTTAACAGGATCAGCACCGTATGCGATTGGTTGGAAAGTAATACTTTGTTCAGCTCGTACTGGCACTAAATTGACAAAAACTGTCGAAAGCAGCACTGTAAAGACGAACACCATTACTGGAATTTTTAGTTCTGCCGACATTTTTCTCCTTCTTCTCCTCTTATTTTTCAGAGTGACTACTATTCATAGTAAGAGCATAAGAATTTTGTGGGATAGTGTGTGGGCGCTAGTGCACATGAAGGGAAACAATGGATGAAGCTTGCGTGTACGTATCTGTTGAGGTTCGCATCTTTCGGATCAAAGTAAATATTAGGATTGAGAAAACAAGAAAGGTTGCGAGTGTAAATTCGGGAAAGCTTAGTTCAGGAATCACAGGTTCTTCGTTTGTACCAGTTACTACATCTACGTCGAAAATGACAGGAATATCCATCTGGTTAAGTGACGCAAAAACGTATGGATGTGTTAGGACCTGGGCTACAACGCACTGATTTCCTGGATTGTGTTTAACGAGTTCTACATGAACTCTGTTCCCGTCGACCCACATTCTGTTTATTGATATGCTATACCCGGCAGTTGGTCGCGTACCCATAAAACCGCAAACCACCATTTTCTCGGAGAAAAGTACATCCGGACTTGGTGTTGAGGGTATGTAAGGAGCGATATGTCTTACCCAAATTACATCCCATTCACTTTGCGTCCTAGCCACAAGATAAGTCTCTTCTGTGTAGCCGCTTTCAACTCCCCACTCAAATACATCAAACTCCAAATCCATGGACTCTGAAGCTTGGATTAACAGAATGGCATTTGGAGTCGCAGCTAAGAGTATGAATAAGAAGCCACAGAATATCTCTATAGGTTTCATATATGATCATCAGTTTTCAGTCTATATATCTTTGACGCTCTGGTACAGCAACAGAAGATACACACCTGTAAGAGTATCATCTCTAGACACTGAGGACCGAGTAAGCTTAAGATAGAACTTCTCTAAATATTTCCTATGCTGGGCATCTTTCGGGATGACCCTTCAACCTAAGAAATATGCGTAAGTACGTATGATGCAAAGTGACCCATCTCAAATCTATAGCTCTAGTAACACGATACTGGAAACCTTTAGAGGATTGGATCGGTGACATTACCCGCGTTCTAGAAGACTCAGTGGAAGATGGTGACGTCGTGGTAATTTCTGATAAGGCAATATCAACCGCAACCGGTCACATTTTTAATGAGAGGAGAACTGTACCAAGTTTTACTGCAAAGGTCCTTGCCAAATATTGGATGCGATATATTTGGACCTACTTTCTTGCCCCACTTTGCCATTTGTCTGAAAGGACAATCCAACACATTAGAAAATATCCCATTGTAGAGGGAAGCGTGCATAAACAAGTTGTGTTGGAATTTGCAGGTTTCCTCCAAGCCCTAATGCATAGCTCTGAAGGTGGCATTGATAGCAGCAATCTACCTTACTCTTATGTTAGTATACCCCTCAAAAAACCTCATCAGATAGCAGAGGAAATTTATCATCAAATTATCTCAAAACTAGGTAAAAATGTGATTGTTATGATTGCAGATACTGACAAAACATATTCATGGAGAAATATCCACTTCACTCCGCGACCTGGAACTATTGAGGAAATTCATTCTGTAGGGGGAATTCTTTCCTACCTTATTGGAAGAATTTTAAGACTAAGGAAAAGAGCTACTCCACTCGCTATAGCTGGTTCAAAAATCAGTGTTGAAGAGGCACTAAACATTGCAGACCTAGCAGACCAATCAAGAGGTCTCGGAGCTGGAAAAACTGTATGGGATATGGCGCAAACCTTCAAAGTCTCCCTAACAGGCGTATCATGGGAAATGCTTGAAGGGATCAAACATATGCCCGTGACAATCGTTAGGCGCATATACTAAGCTGGAAAATCATGCAAATCTCCTTGTGTCTTCATAGATCTGCAGGACCGTAACACAATCTACATAAAGCCAATATATCACGAGAAATCATCTGAAGTATTGAAGACTTCATTGGTGAGCTTGATTTGAATGAAATTGTCAGACAGATGGGAGTTTTCTTCAATCCTAGGTCGGTTGCGATAGTGGGTGCCTCTAAGAGAATCAACAAGGCTGGTCATGTGATTTTCAAGAATTTTGCAGAGAATAAGCGTAGAGGTGTATTTAATGGAGAGTTATATCCGGTTAACCTTCGTGAGGACTTTATTCTAGGACATAGAAGCTACACATCATTATCTAAAATCCCTGGAGAAATTGAACTAGTAGTTATTGTCGTACCTGCTTCTGCTGTTGCTGACATAATGAAAGAGGCAAGCAACAAGAACACAAAGGCAGTAGTCATAATCACGGCAGGGTTCAGCGAAGTTGGGAACACTGAACTTGAAAAAGTAGTGGCTTCTATCGCTGAGAAGGCTCACATCCGAGTCTTAGGACCTAATTGTCTAGGAGTATACGACATCAGTACTGGCGTTGATATGTTATTCCTGCCCGAAACAAAAGTTTTGTCAACAGGAGACGAATTCGTTGCCACCCCGAGGCCAATGGCAGGGCACATAGCAATGATTACACAAAGCGGTGCCTTTGGCGTTGCGGCTCTTGACTACTTGACAGGTAGACAAATGGGAGTCAGTAAATTTGTTAGTTTTGGTAACAAATGTGATGTAGATGAATCTGAGATGCTTGAGTACTTTCTTCAAGACAACGAAACATCAGTTATACTTCTATATGCTGAAGCGATAGAAGCTGGTCGGAAATTTATGAAAGTTGCCAAGCAAGTTACTGCAAGAAAGCCTATAGTTGCTTTCAAGAGTGGTAGGACTAAAGCTGGTGCAAGGGCAGCTGCTTCTCATACAGGTGCGATTGCAGGATCCGACAGAATCTATGACGCAGCATTTGCCCAAGTAGGAGTCATTCGAGTTGGAGACATGGAAGAGTTTTTTGACGTTGGCAAAGCTTTTGCCTTTCAACCTCCAGCTCCAGGAAATAGTATTGGAATCCTCACAGATGCTGGAGGACCCAGTGTTATGGCTGTTGACGAATGCGAACTCAGAGGTCGAGAGGTCAGAAAATTCTCCGATGAAACACAGTCCAAATTCGAGGAGCTGAAACTCAAAGGAAAACTTCCCAAATTCGCCACAACTCTCAATCCTGTTGACATTACAGGATCTGCAACTTCTGAGATGTTTGAGCTCTCAGCTCAGATAATTCTCGAAGCACCTGAAATCGACGGGCTTATTTTATTAGGGTTACACCATACACCAGCTCTACAGGAAGACTTTGTAGACCGAACTGCTGGCTTGGCAAAGCATTATACGAAACCAGTTGTAGCTTGTGACATTGGAGAAACTGAGATGGCTATGTTCATTCGTTCAAGATTCGAGAAGCTGGGGATTCCAGCATATTCTTCACCTGAGGACGCAGCTAAGTCAATGTCAGCTTTGGTGGAATATGGCAATTATCTGCGGAAAATAAACCGGTTTCATGAATACTTGGAAGTGTACACAACATTCCATAGCTAAGCTAACTTTGTCAAATAAGAAGCCAGAAATTTCATTCTGTACGTAACGTAACGGGCGTAGTGTTATTTTGAGATTTTATCCAATCAGCGACCTTTTGGAACAATGGATTTGTAGACATCTCTAAGACTGGCATGATGATTTTTTCCTTGGTTTCGATTAGGGGTTTATATTTGGGCATCAAAGCATAACTCAAGAAGGCCCAGTATACCCGTCTCTTTTCAATCAGTTCTCTTGCAGCTGTTTCAGTGTTGATGGATATTGGGAAGTATATAAAAGCCACTTCGCGAGCCCAATATATTGCTGCAGTTTTTCCTCCAGCTATTATGTTTGTGAAACGAGCTAAATCATCAGGTGTGGGAAATTTAGTTTGTTCCATAACCACGATTTCTCTAAAGGGTTCATATTTTATCGAGAGTTCGTTCATCTAATCGCAACCTAGTTAGCTCTCTATTTATTCATTTGTCCTTTTATTATCTTCGACTTGCACTGAGAATGATTGGTGTGTGCAAGTTGGATTTGACATGAAGAGTTCTGAGACACTCAGAAATAGGACTATATCTGGGTACGCGCATATGGGGCGAGGGCTATGCCTGCCTTTGTCCCGCTCTTTGTTTCAGTTTCAATGCCTCTTCGGTATATGTCTTCAATTGACGTTCTTGAATATTTTTCATCGGTAAAGTTTCCCTTGCATAGAGTAGAGGTATTACTGAAATGAATAGAAAGAATGCAGCCAAAGAGAAGATTGGCGCTGTTTCACTAAAGGAAGTTAATAGGGGGGCTGAAAGAAGCGATACAACTTGGGTAAGAAATAATGGGGTTTCTCCAACTGCGTAGTATTTCTCTCTACCGAATCTTGCCATGTCACCCCATAGCACAATGGTGAATAATACCCACAGTAAACCAATGGCAACGCCATCAACGATGAAAAAGAATGTGTATATATGCCCCGGAATATGACCCATTGTATAATCGTGAGCTATTCCGAGAATCGCATATGCTATTCCCAGAGACACGAAACCAAAGATCATTATCCTTTTTCTTCCGATCCAATCGGAAAAAATCCCTGCAGCTAGAGCTGAAATGCCCGCGATAAGGGGTTCAAGAAGTCTTATTTCAATCGGGATTAGGAGAATTGCAGGATATAGTACAACTGATTCGAAACTATCAATTAGGGAGAACATAAGCCATGCTATGAAGTAAAGGCGAAAATTCTTCTCTCCTAAGATTGAAAATAAAGACTTGCTACGGATATTATCTGTCTCGAAATACACATCTTTAGGAAAGGACGGCAAGATAAGCAAACTCCAAGCCCTCCAGCTGGCAAACACCATGACG
>JAUWDF010000108.1 GCA_030608925.1 Candidatus Bathyarchaeota archaeon
AAACCAGTTTAATGGATCGTATCTTTTCTTGAAAGTCCAGTTCCCATTTGGCTCCGCAGTTTGTGCAGGAGATGTGGTTGTTATTATGTTGAAGATTTATGTCCAGATCTAATTGCTCGAAACAGCAAAAGGGGCACCATGGAAAATAATTTGATATTTGGAGTTTTACCTTCTCTTCTGTAACCTTTACATCCATTGGGAACCCTTCATTTGAGTAATGATAGGGGTTATGTGTTAAAGGTATTCCTTTTTAGGTCTTACTTTCGGGTGTGGTTAGGTCTAGCTACAATCATGGTGGTGGTCTTTACTATGTGAGGCATCTTGCGAAGGGTGTTGTATATGAAATTGTTAAGTTCCTCTATGTTGTTTGTGCTTGTTTTTACTATTATATCATATTCTCCATAGACTATTGTTGCTTCTTCGACAGGTTTCAGTTTCTTGATCTTCATAAAAACATCTAGGCTCTTCTGAGATGATATCTTGACTAGTGTGAATGCTGAAATCATTGGTTTTCCTCTTTACTGGATCCAGCAGTTTTTGGGAGCAGATTGTTGTTTGCATTGCGAGAGTGTGAAAGATGTCTCTCTGGGTGACTATCCATGTATGCCCCTTTTTCCGAGTTAGAACTGCTTCGAACCCTCTTATACGTGCAAATTATGTTTCGATGTGTTGAGATCAGTTCTTTGTTTTCCATTCTCAAGTCTTCCGAGGTTAATTTGTTGGCTTGATCGTCACCAATGTGGTCGTCTTTACGACACCTTGTATCGTCCTCGTCGAATCGAAGACGAAGGTGTCTAAGTCATCCATGTTCTTAACCTCTATTTCTGCAAGAAGATCATACTCGCCATATAGTGTCTCCAGATTCGTAACTTGTCTGAGTTCTCTAACTGCTTGGAAAACAGCTCGATCCATACCTGGCTTGATTGTTAACAAAATATATGCTTTAATCACATTATTCACCTTCCTTAATATTGAAGTGAGGAAACACTTTTGTTGCAATTAGGTTGATAGATCTTCTCACGTTCGGTCCTATTGGTGATCCAGCTACTAGTTGGGTTGTTCCTATCTTGACTAGCTTGTCAATTTTCTCCACTACTGTTTCAGGTGTACCACATATCGAGAAGGTTTCTATCATTTCTCGTGTAATAGGAGAGAAAGCATCCTTCCATTTTCCTTGAATAATTGCCTTGCGAATCCTATCGGCTGTTTCCATAGGGATTGCGTGTTTTTGTAGAACCTTTTCGGGACACCCAGCTACGATATACGCTACAACTGGAATGACAGCTTTCTCTGCTTTCTCTGGCTTTTCAGCGACTGAAAAGGATGTGTAAGCTGCTATTTCCACATCATCCAATCTCTTTCCTGTTCTGGAAGCTCCTTCTTTGATGAATCCCATCGCTCTATATATATCACTTGGATGAGAGGCGTTAATGAGAACCCCGTCGCCGATCTCCGCAGCTAGCGCTAACATTTTAGGTCCTTGAGCTCCGACAAATATTGGTATCCTATTAGTCGTCTGAAAGTTAAACTTCGCACCTGAAACCGTGAAAATCTCCCCCTGCATTTCCAGTTTCTTTCCAGAGGTGATCTCCCGAATGATCCCAACAGATTCCCTAATAGTGGCAAGAGGCTTGGAAAGTTTCATATTAACTAGCTCCAGAGTTGTTCTGTCTCCGACACCTATTCCACAAACCACTCGACCTGGAGCGATTTCATTAAGTGTCGCGACAGCTTGAGCTGTCACTATTGGATGTGCCATATAGGGGTTGGTTACACCCGGACCAAACTTTATCTTGTCAGTGTAGGCTGAAACTATCGCTAATGATACGTACACATTTCTATTGTTGAAGTGATCTGTAACCCATAGGGTGTGAAAGCCTGTCTTTTCCGCTTGAATAGCGTAGAATGTGGTTTTCCAGTATAGATCACGTGGTACAAACTCTATAGCGAAGTCAACCATCTAGAGATGCCTCTCGGTAAGTCTTGTTTACGGCAGAAGTCCTGGATGACCCAGGTGGCGTTCGACAGTTAGTTTAGTGACTCTCTATTACTGCAATGGCTTCTTGCAGTCCAAGTTCCTTTAAGACTTCCACTGTTTCTTCAGGATCGATTATTGCTGATGCTTCAAGAAGTCGTTGTATTCCGATTTTTGTATTAAGTTGGTCTCGTTGCCAATAATAGAGTATGGTCTTCGCTAAGCCACTTGGCATCTTGTTTGAGTTGCTGGAGTTGAGTACAATGTCGATAAGCTTTTCCGAAATAGCTTCCCAAGAAGATGATGGAATTCTCTCAACGATTTTCTCCAATTTCATACTTTAATTCCCCGCAAGCAATTAAGCAAATGTATATATATGATGCACAGGAAATAAGACTTTCGGCGATTGAATTCGTCACTTTAATGTCATACACTGCAATAATTTCACTAAAAGAACCTAGTAACTGAAGAATTCAAGCAATTCAAATAAAGATTCTAAGGGTATTCAAGCATAAAAAACTAGTATCTAACTATGGGCGTAGTAGCCAAAAAACGTATAACTATGCTAATCAAATAGTAATAATATCTATACGAATTGGTGTAAAATGTCGACTATTGACACACTAGATATGAAGATCATCAGAGCTTTGCAGTCAGATGCGCGGAAACCAATAGTTAAGATAGCGAAGGAGACAAATGCTAATGAGGCTACAGTCCGAAGACGTCTCGAGAAGCTCTTAAAAGAGGGGATCATTGAACGGTTTACCGTAGTCCTAAACTATCAGAAATTGGGCAGAGTTATAAAGGCCTTCATAGGACTACGGGTGGAACCAGCTAAACTGAAAGCCATCGCTGAACACCTTTCTAAGCACCCAGATACACATGTGGTGTACAGGACAAGCGGTGATACCGATATACTTACCGAAGTCATCTTGGAGAAGATGGAAGACTTAAACACCTTTCTTGAGGAAGAACTAAAAATGGAAGGTATCCTTGGCACTACCGTCACAATAGTAATTGGACCATACAAACGGTGTCCATGGACAGGACTTTGAGCATGGCGCTAATTCCGTTTTCTCTCCTTGGGCTTGGCTACAAAAATAATTGCATTCGGAATTTTATCCGATTGTTGGAAACTAAACTCGTGTCCAAACATACCTTCGAAATAGCCTTTTAAGTAAAGGGTTGGCAACCTACAAGACTCAACCTGTATTTTTTTTCGAAATCTAGTGAATTTACCCCAGCCCATAATTTCCATCTCTGCCAAGACCATGGACCAATTTTCGGCTTGGGAAAAATCGACATCCCTAAAAAAAGGATTGATGGTTTTCCGTTTCAGAGCAGATATTCGTGCGGTATCGAAAATCTCTTGATTCGTTAACACTTGGAGAAAATCTAAAATCGTGCTCATATCCATTAGTATGACCCGCCCACCACCCATTCGATAAGCAAAAGGCAACCAGTCATGCATAGCCAACTTTTTGTAGAACTCCAAAGCTGTGCTTAAGGCTTCTTCTTTACTCAAAATGAAGTGGGACTTTTCCAAGAAGCTTAGATAGTGAGCCAGGTCGTCAGATATCGTGAAAGTTACTTGCTTCAACTATATCACTCTTTGAATGCTTGGTGAATGAATGTCCTCTCACAACTTAAACGTTATTTTCACTAAATCTAAGTTCCAGTCTTTCTTCAGCAAAAAAGAAAAATAATTCAGTTCGATAATTCTGCTACAGAGTTATGACCATGAGCATGAGTAAGAGAAGAGTTCCTCCGAATCAAAAGGTAACATCGGAGTTTCCGATTCTGCATGTTGGGTCTGTGCCAAGGTTCGATCCAGAAACCTGGGCTTTTCTAGTGGAGGGTTTGGTGGAGAATCCAATTCAGTTGTCTTATGAAGAGATCGGAAAACTTCCGAAAGTCACCTGCAAGAGTGATTTTCATTGTGTAACAGGGTGGAGCAAACTCAATAACACATGGGAAGGAGTCGGGGTCGTCACTATTTCCAATCTCGTTAGACCTTTGAAGACTGCTAAGTTTGCCACAGCTGAGTGTGAAGGTGGCTATACCACTAGTTTACCTTAGAGGATTTACTGAGCGATGATGTAGTATTAGCCTACAAGTTGGATGGTGAATCATTGAGCCCTAGCCAGGGTGGACCATTGCGTCTAGTAGTTCCTAGAAAATACGCGTACAAGAGTGCAAAGTGGGTTCGTAAACTAGTATTTACTGCTAAGCAAGAACTTGGATATTG
>JAUWDF010000148.1 GCA_030608925.1 Candidatus Bathyarchaeota archaeon
TAGTTGATAATTTGAACCTAATCGAACATGTTAGGTTCCACAATCGTTTTCTCTCAAAACGGGAACTAATTAGGTATCTCCAGGCAACGGACATTTACCTCACTCCATATGTCGAAGCGAATCAAATCAGCAGCGGGACTCTTGTGTATGCCATGGGAACAGGAAAAGCAATAATATCCACTCCATACCTTCACGCTCAAGAAGCTCTTGCCGAGGGTCGGGGTCTTTTTTGTAAGTTTAAGAATCCTACTTCTATTGCTGAACGCATAATTCAGCTTCTAGAAGACAAGGGATTAAAAAGGGACTTGGAAAAAAGGGTTTACAGCTACAGTAGAGAATTTACCTGGCCGAAAGTAGCGCAAGAATATGCTGAAATCTTTAGGAGACTAGCGAAGGCTTGAGAATTGGTTCGCCCAAGATTCCACCGATCAAGTTGGATTATCTAAGAGCTCTTACAGATGATACAGGGATTATTCAACACACCAAATTTACAACTCCCAACAGAAGAGAAGGATACACCACAGATGACAATGCGCGGGCACTGATTGCGTGCACCAAGTACCATGGGATTAACAGCGATCCGGAAATAGCAAGACTAGCAGGCATCTATTTGGGCTTTCTATACCACATGCAAAAGACAGATGGCAGATTTCATAATTTTCTGAGTTACGATCGACGCTTTCTCGATAATTTGGGTTCTGAAGACTGCTTGGGTCGTGCTCTCTGGGCCTGCGGGTACGCCGTAAATTCCTCTCTCGATAAAGAGAAGAAGTTGGTTTCAAAAGAGGTTTTTGATAAGGGGTTTCCTCACGTTCCTCACTTTCGGTCACCTAGAGCCAAAGCCTTTGCAATCCTAGGCCTCAGTTACTATCAGCAAGCATATCCTGAAGACCAAAACCTTACACTAAACATCATTAGGCTGGCTGATCAACTTCTGAACAACTATAACCATGAATCTTCGGGCGATTGGCATTGGTTTGAACCCTATCTTACTTATGCCAACGCACGGTTAACACAAGCACTTTTTGAAGCTTACAGAAATACAAAGAAAGAGGAATATTGTCAGATAGCTGAGGAATCACTTGGTTTTCTTGTGGAAAATCAAATGGTAAATGACAAGTTTGTTCCAATTGGTAACAATGGCTGGTTTCCAAAAGGTGGCAGAAAGGCCTTGTATGATCAACAATCAATTGAAGCTTCTTGCATGACAGAAGCAGCATTGACAGCCCTGCAAACCACTGGTGATGAGGAATATAGAAGAACAGCTTACATTATTTTCGAGTGGTATCTCGGGAGAAACTCTCAAAAAGCAATGGTTTACAATCCGGAAACAGGCGGTTGTTACGACGGGGTAACCCCTTCAGGATTGAACCTCAACCAAGGCGCAGAAGCTACCGTGGCCTATCTTCTAGCTCGTCTGGAACTAGAATTATCCGAATAGTCATCCGTAGACGAAGCAGCAACGATCAAATCAAAAAACACACCGGTCATAAAAAATACTTAGCTACAATCCACAAAACAAAAAAGTATGCATGAGCTTCTACGAAATATGAGGTGTAGATGAGATGCTGATAGTTCGAGATATAATGCTAAAAAACGTGGTTACAGCAAAAGAAAACATCACAATTGAAGCTTCAATCAGGATGCTCCATAGGAAACACATCGGATCATTAGTGATAACTGATAATGAAGATAAATGCATAGGCATATTCACGGAGCGAGATGCCATCAGAACAATAGCCCAAAAAATTCCTCTGGATACTCCTCTGAAGAAAGTCATGACAAGAGAAGTGCATGCTATTGAGGAAAGCGCTTCGTTCGCAGAGGCAAAAATGCTCATAGTCTCGCATGGAATAAGACACGTACCGGTGATAGATCGTAAAGGGAAACTGGTGGGTTTATTAGCGATTAGAGGCTTTCTGGATGAAATTTTTAGCGTAAGGAACCAATTGTAAGAGTGGTAAAAAGGAAACGATATGATGAAACGTTTTCATGACAATCCAATTCTAAGATCAGTGTCGATGCATCCTTGGGAATCGCGAAGAGTATTTAATGCATCAGCATCCCTTATAGAGAAACGAGTTCACATTCTATATCGTGCCATGGGAAATGATGGCATCTCTCGTTTGGGCTATGCGTCGTCTTCAGATGGCTATCTTATTGAAGAACGTCTATCATTTCCTGTGTTTGAGCCAGTTATTGATGCAGAAAAGATGGGTTGTGAGGACCCGCGTCTAACAATTTTGGATGGTGGATGCGCTATGACCTATACAGCGCTATGTCAACATAATCATCAACTCGTGTATCAGGTCGCGTTAACTTCAATTGCAATCGAAGGTTTTGTGAAGAAATTATGGAAATGGGGGGACCGGCGTTTACCGTTTCTGGGCATTCGCAATAAGGACGCTGCGATTTTTCCCAGGAAAATAAATGGGAAATATGTGATGTTCCATCGTATCGAACCCGATATTTGTGTGGCTTATTCTGATGATCTTGAAAGATGGTATGATATCAAGGCTATAATGAGGCCTCGAACAAAGAATTGGGATTGTTGGAAAGTTGGCTCTGCTGGTCCTCCAATAGAACTCAACGAGGGGTGGCTCTTCATTTATCACGGTGTGAATTTCGAGAAGATCTATTCACTAGGAGTTGCACTACTTGACCGGCGTAACCCTGAAATAGTCCTTTACCGCTCCGAAAAACCAATTTTGACACCGGTCGAGGATTACGAACGCTTTGGCAAAGTGCCTAATGTAGTCTTTAGCTGTGGCAATATTCTGATGGATGGTCAGCTCATCATTTACTATGGGGGTGCTGACAGTGTCTTATGCGTTGCCACGTATGATCTCAGCGAGCTAACAACTAAAAAATAGCGTATTCATTCACCTCGCAAAGTCTATAGAATACTCCCGCACACGCTAATGTTCAGAGTGGTTTCTAAAATCTTAGTTGACTACTATTCAAAATGTTATGTTTTTGCGCGCATTATTATTCAGGAAAGACGGACACCTCAAAGGTTGTGTGGTATTTAAAGCCAATTTCATCATCTCTCTGGTGTCTTAGCATTCTTAGAGGATTTTGCAGAGATCCTGCTAGACACCCACAATTGGAACAGTCCACATTATTTCCAAAACACCTTCTTCTGTTCCATGAAACATCAAAATGTAATACTTCATCGCCCCAGTAGCATGAATCCCTATGGTCAGGGTATTCGTACCATTTTATCATCGACTTGCTCAAAAGAAAATCTTTTGGATACAATGATTTTACCCGTTTCAGTTCCTCTATTATAGTCCCCCTCTCTTCTCTTCTTATAAACATGGGAACACTGATATCGGTTCCAGACGCGCATATGTTACACACAACACCTGCGAAACCATTGTCTCTTGCAATTTTTATGACCTCCTCAAGTTCCTTGTAGTTACCTTTCGTTATTGTCATATTGATAACAACACGTTTATCCCCTGAATAGTTCTTCATCACCTTTGAAAAAACACCTTTTCCTCTGATTGAATCGTTTGTTTTTCGAGAA
>JAUWDF010000003.1 GCA_030608925.1 Candidatus Bathyarchaeota archaeon
CCTCCAATCTCTTCTTCAGCTTGCTGACCAGTTTTTCGCCTTGCTCCTTCAAGGGACGCAAGTCATGAGCAGCTTCTTTCCTAAGCCACAACTCAAACTTGCTTAGAAGCACTTGGTCTTCCGAAATCACAAGCACATCCATAATGATGAGATAGCTCTAAGATAAGGAAAGTTATTATTTAGGTATTTCCGATTCTCCAAGACGCGCGCGCATTCTCCTTGGAGCACACACATCGCACACGAGTTCTCGATTAAGCTTGTGCAAACTACTCTACTCGAGCAGCAATTAGGCTAAATATTTGAACCCAATTTATCTAGAAGTCAACTGATGGTGACTATGCAAAGAGTTTCGGGAATTATAGCTCAAGCTGAAAAACAGAACAGAAGAAATCTGCTAGAGAATGAAGCAAAATCCATTTGCCAAGAATATAACATACCAGTAACCGAATTCAGACTAGCTAGAACAGTAGAGGAAGCTATCTCCTGCTCAAAGGATATCGGGTACCCTGTCGTTCTCAAAATCGTCTCACCAAACGTGATTCACAAATCTGATGTTGGCGGCGTCATCTTAAACCTGAAAACCGCGAAAGAAGTTGAAGAGGGATACAAGACAATTCTCACTAACGTGAGAAAACTCCAACCAAACGCAGAAATAGTGGGAATTCTTGTGCAGGAAATGGCTCCTCAATCCACAGAAGTGATAGTAGGCGCTATCAAGGACAAGCAATTTGGACAAACCATAATGTTTGGCCTTGGCGGGATCTTCGTTGAAATCTTAAAGGATGTCTCCTTCCGCATTACACCTGTGACAAAGCAAGAAGCCAAAATTATGATCACTGAGATAAAAGCGTACGAAGTATTGAAAGGATACCGGAACCAACCTCCATCAGACATAGACGCCATAGCAGAGATAATAACTAACACGTCAAAACTAGTAACGAATCATGAAGAGATAGAAGAGCTAGACCTAAACCCAATAATGACCTACGAAAAAGGAGCAAAAACAGTTGACGCAAGAATCCTACTGACGGACAATAATGACAACATGGATGATGCTCCAAGCAAGAGCAGAAACAAAGAAACCAAAACAAGATGAGGTTCGAGAGTGCCAGAAGATACCAAGCAAAAAATTCAAAAACTAAACCAAAAACTAGCCACACTCAAGAAAAAACAAGATCCCTTCAATGAGGAAGCAAGACAATGGGCACGTAAAAGAGACAAGATCCATAAACAAACTAAAGACCTCCTGTCAGATGTTATGACAATCAAAGCCCGCAGAGATCTAGATAATGCCAAAGTAAAAACACTAAAGAATCAGAGAAACTTCACAAGAAATCTCGTAAACATAAAAATCACTGAGATAAAACAGCTCAGGGAAGACCTTAAGATTCTAGAAGCTAAACAACCACGTCGAAACATTGAAACAATAAGGACAGATCTAGAGAAAATTGAATGGGAAATCCAAACAACATCTTTAACTCTTCAAGAAGAAAGACCTCTGGTTAAGCGAGCGAATGAACTCCAAAAAAAGCTAAACATTTACCAGCAAATATTCGATAAAAGGACGCAGATTTCAAAGCTGCAGCAAACAATAGAAAAAATGAACGAAGAAGCAGGAGCTGCACACAAACAACTTTCAGATCTAGCACTACGAAGCCAAGAGTTCCATGATAAAATGCAGACTCTTCTGAGCAAAGTAAATGAAATGAAGCCAGAAGCAAATGAGTATCATAAGAATTTTCTTCTGAATAAGCAAAGATCACAAAAGATTCAAGAAAATTGTCTTGAAGTGGAAGCAAAGATCCAAGCAACAAGAAAGAAAATGCAAGAAAAAGAAGAAAAGGACCGGCTAAAACAACATAAAGCGAGACTAAGAAAGCTAAGGGGACAGGCACAAAAAAAGTTGGACGAAGGTGGCAAACTTACTTTAGAGGAATTCAAACTCCTATCAGCAGAAGAGAAGACTTAATTCTCAAACCTACAACATAATGATTCGTAATCGCGCGCGCGCCACCTCGCCAATCGTGGGCTTTGTGGCGGAGTTTCAATACGGGAAGACTTTGGGTATGATGACTTGTCAGATGAAGAGAAGGATCTATACTACCTGAAGGCTCTAAGGCGTAAAATGATGGGCTACTAGAAATTGTCTCGAATGGTTGACTAGAAAGCCTAGATGTTTTCACTATTTAACCCTATCAACACTGGACAAAATCCATGATTCATGCAACGCGCTCTGGGGCTAAGCACTACTGTTGACAATTCGACATTGAGATTGCGACCGCACATTTATCCTTTTTTTCTCATCTAATGAGAGCTTCCATGTTTTCTTGTTTCTATTCTTGAGTATAAAAAACCAAGAAAAAGGTCCCTGTGTAGTGTGGAAAAGCCTAAATGACGAAGGAAGTGGATAGTGTAATTATAGCAGAACTTCCTGAGTCACTCTCAATCAAACGTAAAGCTCTTTTCAACATGGTTTTCTATCTAGAAAGTACCTAACTCTTATACTATACACTAAGCTACTTATCTATAGGGCGTTGAGTTAAAGAGCGAGAAGTGGCGAAGAAAAGGAAGTTTTTCGATGGAAACACATGGAAAAGAAGAAAAACTTCTAGTTTTATGTGTTGACCGAGATGGTGACATTGGTGATAAGACTGAAGAGAAGACCCCGATCCTGGGAAGAAAGAAAAATCTTGATGCAGCAGTTTCCTTGGCCCTAAAAGATCCAGAGGAACCAGATGCCAACGCTATGTTTGAAGCCATACGGATATTTGATCAGTTGAAAAAACAGAACCAACCAAAAGAGGTTCTCCAAATTGCTACAATATCCGGATCACAACGCCTCGGTGTGGAAGCGGATAGAAAACTAGTCAGGGAATTAAATGATGTTTTAGAGAATTTCCAAGCTAACAACGTAATACTAGTAACCGATGGCTACTCAGATGAAGCAGTCTTACCCCTTGTTGAATCCAGGGTACCTGTAACATCCATACGGAGAATTGTCATGAAACATAGCGATTCGATAGAAGAAACTGCAGCGGTATTAGGTAAGTATCTGAGGATGCTAGCAGAAAACCCTCGCTATTCAAGACTAGCTCTAGGAATCCCCGGGCTTCTTTTAATAATCTTGGCAATTATGTTTCTTGGCGGTTGGGAGTACCAGATAGGCATAGCCTTCTTGATAGTTCTTGGGGCGTACCTTCTTGTGAAGGGATTTGGCTTCGACAAAGTGACTATGCAGTTTATTAAATGGCTCCAGGAATATGAGCCACCATCGCTTCCTGTGCAGATTGCTGGATTTGCCTTTATTGCAGGGGTAATAGCAACATCTATAGGAATATTCCTGGGGGCAAATGGAGCTCTTTCAAGCCTTGAAACTATTCCCACAGTACTGGAAGAATGGATAAGCTTACTACCGATGCTCACAGGGCAATTCATAAAACAGAGCATATATCTAATAGTGTTTGGCGTGTGCGCAGCACTATCTGGAAGAGCTATTAAGTGGTACTTCGAAAGGGATATAAGACTTCTCCGTACTCTGGTGGCTATCGTGGTGATTGCATGGTCATCACAAATTTTTTGGGAAGCGTCCAGCATTCTTATTGATCCGACCATTGGCTTGATTGGTGGCGGGGAGCTTGTATTCGCCATATTCATTGGTATACTATTTGCAATCGCAACATCTCTCGTAGCCCTAGTGATCAACCTTAGATATGGCTCATTCTTCAAGAGAAGAAAGAAACGAACCGAAGAATTTGAGCAAAGCTAATACAACAGATGTTTTTGACAGTATACATAAAGATCTAACACCGAGTAAGTTTAAAAGAAGCGATTGCTTCTCTACCGGAGACGCTCAATCATGTGTGTGGACGTGCTCTGGAAGACACTAGACAGTGAGGATTTCCATTTATGTTAAAAGGTCTACTTTCAGCAATTGGCGCTTACAAGCTTTATGAGCGATGGCTTTGGAACCAGATAAAAAATGAAAAGATGCCCGAGCATATAGCTATAATTCTAGATGGCAATAGGCGCTGGGCATCAGGGCGATTGTACGAGTCATGGATTGGCCATAAATATGGAGCCGAACGCGCCAGCCAGCTGCTTGACTGGTGCTTGGATCTAGGCGTGAGATGTGTGACTCTCTACTCATTTTCAACTGAGAATTTCGATCGAACTGAACGAGAAGTTGAAGAGATACTGTTTCTCGTTGAGCAGAAACTATTAGAAATCCTAACTGATGAACGCATCCGCGCAAATGAAGTGCGAGTCAAAGTTATTGGAAGAACCGGTCTCCTCCCAAAGAGATTACAGGAGCTAATCCGAAAAGTAGAGGATCTGACTAAAACATATGACAAGCAGTTCTTGACCGTAGCGTTGGCTTATGGAGGACGCGCTGAGATTGTTGATGCCACGAAAAAAATCGCGGAAAAAGTAGTAAAAGGCGAACTTCAAATAGATAAAATCGATGAAGACGTCTTTGAGAAGTCTTTGTATACAAGCCATGTGCCAAAAGATCCAGATTTAATCATTCGAACTAGTGGAGAAGAACGGCTGAGTGGATTTTTACTCTGGCAGAGTGCTTACAGCGAGTTATGTTTCTTAGATGTCCACTGGCCAGATTTTCGACGTATCGATTTGCTTCGAGCTGTGAGGACTTATCAGCATCGTAAACGTAGGTTTGGAAAGTAGCTACTCTTTAACCTCTAGCTTCTCTCTCGTGTTTAGTCTTCTTTATCATCAATTCCACTTGTGTTACGGCTGTTCCCAAGTATTTCTCTGGTTTGAGAGCATTGTCAATATCTTGAGATGTTAAAAACGCCTGAATCCCGCTATTCTTAGACAAAATTTCTTTGAAGGATCTGTTCTCTCGCTCGCTGTCGATTGTCAGTTTTCTGAGAAGTTCATGTGCTTCTTGACGGTTCATACCTCTCTCAATAAGCCATGTCATAACAGACTCAGACATTGTCCGTCCTTTAGTAATCTTCAAGTTCTCCCGCATCCGGTTTTTATCCACAAGTAGATCCCTTAAAATTTTGATCATCAAGTATATCATGTAATCAACCAGAATACAACCCTCAGGAATAATGAAACGTTCCGCTGAAGACTGAGTCAAATCTCTCTCATGCCAAGTTACAACATTTTCAAGGGCAGGAATGACTAGTCCCCTTACAACTTTTGCCAGCCCGCAGATTCGCTCGCATATTTCGGGATTTCGTTTATGTGGCATTGTAGAGCTACCAACTTGTTTCTCGACTTCAAAAGCCTCAAACAATTCGCCAATCTCGGGTCTCTGTAACTCACGAATCTCCCATGCCATGTTATCCAGTGAAGAAGCAACCAAGGACAGAAGGCAAACAAATTCCGCGTGGCGATCCCGTGCCACAATTTGAGTGGATATGTCTGCTTGCTTAACGCCCAAGCGCTCCATAACAAGTTCCTGAATTTCAAAAGCATGCCTACCCATGCCAGCCTGAGTTCCGACAGCGCCTGTCATTTTTCCAACCAACAAGCGTCTACTGACTTCCTGCAATCGCCAAATATTTCGGGCATTTGCCCTCATCCATATAGAAAACTTAAAACCTAGAGTCGTGGGCAAAGCATGCTGACCATGAGTTCTGCCAATCATGATTACACCTTTATACTTTTCTGCTTTTTCAATCAATATCTCTTCCAAAGTGGAAAGTCTCTGCTGGATAATCGCCAAAGCATCTTTGAGCTGAAGAGCTGTTGCAGTGTCGACAATATCATAGCTTGTTGCACCCAAATGAACAAACGCCCCACTTGAGCCACTTTGCTCAGCTAAAGCTCTAACAAGCGAGGCTACATCGTGTTTAACTTTGAGTTCAATTTCCTTTATTCGCTCAAGCTTTACGTATCGAGTGGAAGCTTTTTCACTAATTGTCTCGGCATCCTTTTTTGGGATATTGCCAACTTCCGCATGAGCCCATGCGAGAGCAGCTTCAACATCCAGCATTCTTTGCACCCTGTTTTCCTCATCGAAAACTTTCTTCATCTCCTTGGTGCCATAACGCCCCGTATCAATAGGAAGAATCACACTTCAACACCATCTATATGTGGGATATTTTATGCTCTTTAAATGGGGGAGAAGAAATTAGTGTTTTGCCCTTCGATTGATCGAGTTCAACAGTAAAACTTCAATCAAGCTAAGATATTATCTGCTGATATGACCGTGATTCTATTTCTCAAACTGGAATCGATATCTATTGGTTGTGTACACGTAGAAACACATAATAGTATTGGAAGCCCAATATATGAGTATGAGCGGGAAGTGTTGTCCCCAGGCGCCGACTTGCTGTGATATGCGTGGTATGTTGTCTTTCCATATACTTTGGATTATCTCCAAGGGTCCTATGAGTGGACAAGAAATCTCAGAAGAACTGAGAAAACGAAGGGGAACCAAACCGACTGCTGGCACAATATACCCTCCGCTAAAAGATCTAAGGGAGAAAAAGCTCGTAAATATGGAAAAGAAAGGAAGAGAAACTATCTACACCCTGACAGAAGACGGTAGAAAAGAACTTGATACGGCATGCACTTATTTCTGCAGTGTTTTTGGAGAAATTTACGAGAGCTGCACATATGAGAAAAAGTAGTTTAATTCTGTAGGTCTTAGAAACATGAATCTTAGGCGATTTTCTTAACAAACTTCATAGATCTGGAACTCTTGAACCTAAGTTTCAGTCACCATGGTATTAATCCACGCCTTCTTTCAAAGACGACAAATAAGATTCTTGAAGCCTGATTGAAACAAGCATTTTAACCACGACGCAAACTATCATCCAAGTGGAAGAACAAGTCTAGGGGCATTCTGGATGGGCGCTTTGATCATGGTCGTCGGGAAAAAAGATGCTAGTATATTTAACACAGCTGTTTCAATGCTTGAGGAGCTAAGTCACCGCGGTTGTGAATCCTTTGGTATTGCTTCAGCTCACAAAGTAATAATCAGAAGAAACATTGAAGAACTGAAGAAAGAAAGGATGAGTTCTCGAGGTCTTATAGGTTACAACTTGGCCAAACATACAGGTAGAGAAACTGCTCAACCTCTACAAAATCAAGACTTTTCCCTTGTATTTGATGGCCGCTTATACCCTTCTCCCGAAGAGGGGGAACCAAGACACATAATTCAGAAGATCAAGGATCCCGGGGACAGTCCTGATAATCTTGTAAGGAAACTCAATGGATCCTATGCCTTTGCCCTGGCAAACGATAAAACAGTAATCCTGGGGAAGGACCCCATCGGTGTATGCCCACTTTATTTCGGCGAGACTGAAAGTATTTGTGCTGCTGCCTCAGAACGAAAAGCTCTGTGGAAAATTGGCATAAAGAAAACGGATTCATTTCCTGCTGGAAACATAGCATATGTAAATGATAACGGGTTTAGTTTCAAAGCTGTTAATACATTGAAACTTCCACCACAACTCGACCTAGATATGAAACCTGCAGTCGAGAAGTTGAAAAATGTGCTGAGTCAATCGGTAGAGGAACGGGTTTCTGATGTCGAAGAAGTTGCAGTAGCATTTTCTGGTGGTGTTGATAGCAGTCTAATTTCTTTTTTGGCAAAAGCTTGTGGGGTGAAGGTTCACTTAATCTGTGTCAGGCTGGAGGGGCAAAAGAAAACTGGCTTAATCCAGAGTGCTGCAAGAGCTCTTGGTCTACATCTTTATGACGTAGTTTTTTCTCTTGATGATCTGGAGGATATTCTCCCAAGAGTTCTATGGTTAATCGAAGAATCCAATGTCATGAATGTTTCTATTGCTGCACCCTTCTATTGGGTTGCTGAATATGCGGCTAAATTGGGATTGAAAGTTCTGTTAGCAGGGCAAGGGGCAGACGAAATATTCGGAGGATATCATCGTTACTTCGAGGAATATCGGAGAAGAGGAGTGAGTGACTTACGCAATACGTTCTACCAGGACATAGTTTCGTGTCAGCAGTCAGGTTTTCCAAGGGACAATAAAGCTACTGCTTTTCATAAGGTTGAGTTGAGGAGTCCCTTCACAGATTGGAAAGTAATCCAACTTGGACTGGGTCTTTCTGTGGAACTTAAAATTAGCTCATCCATAGATTCACTGAGAAAGGATGTGTTAAGAAGAACGGCGAGAGAGCTCGGAATTCCAAAATTTATAACTGAAAGACCAAAACAAGCAATTCAGTATACAGTTGGTGTAGTTCGAGGAATGCAAAAACTTGCGAAAAAGGAAGGCTTAACTCTACAAGAATATGTAAAGATGGTTTCTTTGAAATCCATGGAATTCCGGAATGGGAAATGAAAAAAACAGCTGTAGTGTTTACACCGAAGTTCTTAGACCATGACACTGGAAATGGCCATCCGGAAAATTCCAAAAGACTAAAAGTGGTAATGAGGGAGCTTCAGAACTCGAACATTTTGTCAGATGTAGACAAATATGAATTGATTGAACCTGAACAAGCCACAATCGAGGATTTAGAACTCACTCATACCTCTCAACACATTCAACTTGTGAAAAGGATCTGCGAACTTGGCGGTGGTTTACTTGATTCAGGCGACACCGTTGTCTCTCCTAAAAGCTATGAAGTAGCCCGTTATGCAGTTGGAGGAGCGTTAAAAGCAGTTGATTTAGTTTTCACAAAGAAATATAGAAATGCTTTTTCGATGATTCGTCCTCCAGGTCATCATGCGGGACCATATTATGCCATGGGGTTCTGCGTGTTTAACAATATAGCAGTTGCTGCTAAACACCTCACCAAAAGGCTTCATCTTGACCGAGTTCTAATTCTAGACATAGACTCGCATCATGGCAATGGAACTCAAGAAATCTTCTACCACACAGAGAAAGTTCTATACATCAGCTTGCATGAAGATCCCGAGGAATTTCCCGGAACTGGTTTTGTAGAAGAAACCGGAGAAGATAAGGGACTGGGCTATAACGTAAACATACCTCTTCCTTTCGGAGTTCGCGACAAAACCTATTTACAAGCATTGGACAACATCGTAGTCCCCATAGTACACCAATACTGCCCTGAATTTATCCTACTATCAGCTGGTTATGATGGTTATCAAGGCGATCCTGTGGGTAGATTAGGCCTCTCAGCTTCGATTTATGAGATTATTTTCGAGAAGCTTCTAGATCTCGCGTCCACTTTCTGCGAAGACAAGTTAGTAGTTTTGTTAGAAGGTGGTTATAACCTTAAACAGCTGGGAAAACTTGTTGCCAACACGATTTCAAAGATGGGTAGTTTTCCATATACAAAAGATGATAAAAAAACCTTCCCAAGGGTCAGAACTGAGAAGCAAGGAGACGAAATAATAGAGGAAATAAAGAAAGTGCATTCAGTTTTTTGGAGGTTACCACGGTAACTACTCGATTATCTCTATAGAACCGTTGGGACACTGAACTTCACAAGCTCTACAGACCAAGCATTCGTCTGGTTTGACTGGCACGGATTTGTCATCCTTAATTTCAAATACTTCTACAGGGCAAGTATCCACACAAGTTCCGCATCCATCGCAACTTTCCGAATTTACCTTTACTTCAACCATTTACCATCAACCTCTTGATTTTGAAGGTGAATGACAAGATGGACCGCGAATAAAAATCTTTGGGGGAGATACATGCGCCCACTCTATTACTGCGAGTATGTAGCTAAGAATGGTTTCTCTATATTGCTATTCTCTGATTCTTAGAAGGACTCCATCGATAGTAGTTCTGGATTTTCCTCGCCTTCGCAAATCATCCTCTAGGAGTCGTCTATATGTTTGAGCTGAGATTTCTCCCCGTTTGAATCGCACTTCGATCCTTTTAATGTCCGCGTCAATATTGTCAAGTTCGGTTTCCGCTACTTCAAGTCGTCTCATCATGTCAGCATATTTGGCTCCCCCACTCATGATATTCTGCTGTAATTCAGCTAGTTTCTTAGAGAGTGTAGCCAGTCTGTTGTCCAAAGTAGTTTTTCGGATCTTATATTTTCTTCTAGAAACCTTTCCCTTTCGAGCGTTTCCTTTAAGCTGCTCTATTTCAGTAATAATTCTCTTCTTCGTTTCGTAGGATTCATAGAATTCGTTCAGTATTTTATGAGGAACCAATACAACTGCAGTAGTTACTGCAGCTTTAGGTCTTCTCCACGCAAAGGCAACTACGGCACCAACTAAAACCAGGACAGTTGTCCAAAGAGTCGGTCTGAAGGAATCCCAGAAAATTGTATACGTGTAGATGAAACTCCATTGTTTTTCTTGGAGCCATGTGACATTCGAGAGGGTTAGGGAGAGTTGATCTTGAAAAACGCCTCTTTGGATAGCGAATTCATCTTGAGGAAACGCTTTGATTGTCGCTCCTTCTGGAAAAATAATCTTTATTGTGAGTTCTTCTGGGAGTATTCGTAAGTTTTCCATGGCAATGATTGTAAATTCGACGTCTTGACCTCCATCCTGGGAAAGAGGGTCTGCTTGCCCCATAGCGTAGGTTACTGTGAAACTTCTAGACTGGTCTTTCACAAGCCTCAGAGAAATTTCATATGTATCATTTTCGTCAAGGAGTTTAGTTCCAATTTTCTTCCCTTGCTCGTCGAAAGAAGTGACATTGGTAGCATCTTTTGGAAGTACAAGTTGGATTTTATTAGTTGCGAAAGGGGTTCTGCCTGTGAGTAAGAAAATCTCAGAAGCGGTAATTTGACCATTCGAATCTACATGGATCTCTCTGTTCTGTTCATCTGTAGAAAAAATAGCATAATTATTAGCGGTTTCGTAGCTGAATCTAACGCTCGTAGTGTTGTGTGCAAATTCCATGAGGTCGTTTACAGTATGGTTCAGATGTATCTTCCCATCTTTCTGGGTTGTGTTATAGAGGAAACCACTTGAAGTAAGTTTTGCGTTTTTCGGTAGTACAACTGTGACGTTGCAAAATGAAATGCCAACTGGCAGACTTGGATATAGAGGGAAATATGATGTGAAAACATATTCATTGGTTGCGTTTATGATTTGTGTTGTGGAATCAATCAGGTTTGAGAAGACGAAAGTCACTTCAAAGGTATATGATTGGCCGTTATAGAGTTGCTCTCGAACTTCCTCAGGAAAAACTACAGTTATTCCATGGTATCCTATAGTTCCCAATCCTGTGTTCGAAACAATTTCCAGGGGTTCATTGTCTTCTGCTCCATAAGCCATCGAAAGACGGAAGTTCTCTCTATATTCTATTGGGAATCCTATTGAGAACTCTCCTATCTCTGCGTCTTGTTCTGTTGGAGTGATCTTCACAGTATCGGTAATGTATAGAAGCCCACCATAAATTGGTGTCACACAGTGATCTATCTGGTCCACTTCAAACTGCAGAGAATCAGCATAAGTTATAGATGGAGCTAGGAAAGATAATAAAGCAAGCGCAATTATCCCGATCAGTATGACCTGCATTTTTTTTTCCAATTAGCTTGCTCCTTCTGTAATCTTTCGTATGTATTACACATTATCCTTATTTACTTTCCTTTCTCAGTTTCAGAAAAAACATTGTAGCATGCACAAGATGTGGGAACAGGAAGTTAATCCAATAGTATTGAAAGCCTTAGATATCGAGCAAATCTCTTTACCATTGTATCGTCAAAGACTAATTGTTTCGAAGTAGCAGCCTTCTTTCTTCTTGGTTCCGAAACTTCTCAATCCTCTCTTCTTGAGTTGATCCCTCAGGTTCTGAGCATGACTTTGAGTAATTTCACCACGTTTTTCCATGAAGTTGATTATCTCTTCTGCTTGTCTATTGTTGTCACATCGGCGAAGGAAATCGACTACATCTGGATCATAATCGACACGGGCTTTAGAATTTGCTGTGACCTTTTCAGCAGATTCTTGATCCGGACGTATGGACCTAATTGATATCTTTCTTTTGCCAGTTTTCATCTCCTCATATAGTCTTGGAAACATCCTTCTGAATTCGTTTTTCTTGGTGTCCACGATATGTCCAACCGATTTTATGGAAGTCCCCATTTTTTCTCTACATTAACAAGTATTTAACCGCTTTTGTGCGTTAATCCAGGTTTTCATGACTTACATCGTGAATGAAACAGATTATAAAGCAGTTATTGGTAGTTAAACAAGGAAAAAACTAGTAATTTTCCATGCACGCGCGCGAAAACTGTAACCCACTCTAATCTCGATTTATAGCAAAATATTTTAGGTGACGCTTCCCAACATACAAGTGAGGGACAAGATTTGCCCATAGCCTTTGTGTTGATAAATACTGAAATCGGTTCAGAGAGCGAAGTCCTGAAAACCCTGAAAGGCGTAGAAGGAGTCATGGAAGCCTATGCAGTCTATGGAGTATACGATGTCCTCGCAAAGATCACAGCTGATACAATGGATAAACTCAAAGAAGTCGTTACTTGGAGCGTACGCCGATTAGACAAGGTCAGATCTACGTTAACAATGATAGTTGTTGAAGAACCTGAGGCATCAACTTAACACTGCACCCTTCTCTTTTTCCTGAACATCGAATATTATATTAACATTTCAAAGCTAGTTACACATGCACATACGCTGAATACTGATGGTCAACCTACATATTGGATTCGATGACACGGATTCTCCGAGAGGTGGGTGCACTACATATATAGCCGCCTTATTGGTGGAAAAACTAGTAAAGTTAGGAGTTGGATTCATCGACTACCCGAATCTTATTCGTTTAAATCCGAACGTCCCATGGAAAACTCGTGGTAATGGCGCCCTTTGTCTCAGGATAGAGTGCAACAGAGATCTTGTCAGAACAATATTCGAAATGGTAGCTTCTGTGGTCGAAGAAAACTCAGACATGGGTTTCGTAGATACAGACCCTGGTATTGTTTTTTTCCAAGGTAAAAAAATACCACTGCAGTTGCGACAATTCGCCAAGAGAACAATACAAAACATAGTTAGAATCGATGAAGCATTAGATTTAATGAAGAGTTTTAATTGTGAAGCTTTAGGATTTCTAACAAGTTATGGCTTAGTTGGCGCTCTTGCAGCAGTGGGTGAAACATTAGAGGGTGACCACACATATGAAGTTATTACCTACCGAAAACCAGAGAGTTGGGGGACTAAGAGGAAGCTCGATCTGAAATCTGTTGAAGAAATGGATCAAAAAATGAAGGGTAGAACTTACAACAATGTGGACGAGGAAACTGGACGAATTCTTATAACACCTAGAGGACCAGATCCGATTTTTTATGGAATAAGAGGTGAGACTGGGAAAGATGTGCTTTTCGCTCAAGGAATGATTAGGTCTTCAGAGTCTGTTGAAAGATATGTATTATATCGTACAAATCAAGGAACAGACGCCCATCTGAGAAGGATGGGTTCCATAAGTGATATCAGACCATTCAATTCGGTTATTGTCAATGGCGTTGTATCTTCGATGCCGAAACTTGTGCCAAAGAGGCATCGAATATTTGCCATAAAAGACAGCACAGGGTGTATTGATTGTGCTGCATATGAGCCAACGGGCACTCTTCGTAGAGTGGCTAGACAGCTAACGATTGGTGATGAGATAGAGGTCTGTGGAGGAGTTCGAAGCTCCGGAAACAATCCATTGACAATTAATCTTGAGAAGATTCGTTTACGTAAACTCTCCTCGAGATTGGTAATGCGAAATCCACGATGTCAAAAGTGTGATAAGAGAATGAAGAGTGCTGGTAAAGGTAAGGGCTTTAAATGTTCCAGTTGTGGTTTTAGATCCTTGGATATACAAAAGAAAGCCATAAGGGAAAATCGTGACCTTAAGAAGGGACTTTTCGTAACGTCTCCGCGGTCACAGCGACACCTCACCAAACCTTTATGTCGTTATGGAAAAGAGAAATCTGGTAAACCCGCAAGTATGTTGGATCATTGGCACACACCTTAGCGTGGAAAAGAATTAGTCTTTTGCTAACTATGTCGCAATTGTACAAGTTGAGTTAGCTTGAACGTAAATTCCCCTCAAGTCAAGAGCACAAACCGAAATTTCCATGGATACTTGAGGTGTATCTACTTCGAAGGAAGAGAGATAGGTTCCATTGCCATAATCAATAGAAAAGTAACCGCTTTGGTTCTGTGCAAGTTTCCAAACTCCAGTATCTTGGAAAAGCACGGTAACACTTGTCCCCAATGCAGGATTTCCTTCATTAGATAAGCTACTGGTGACGTTTATCTGCTTCACATCATTTTGAACCACCCGCCCCTCTACTTTCTGGAGTAATGATGTAGTAATGTTAATTCTGAAGGATAATTGGGCATTAATGGGGTTATCTAGTATTGAAAGATTGAAATCACTTACTGTGCTAGAGATGCCGAAACCATTTGTACCCCATGAGAGACGAGTTCCCATAATGTACAAAGGATTGTCTAGAAAGTCGGAGTCAAGAATAGGTTTTCCGAATTGATATAAGTTTTCTATAAAGGAAGTCCATTCGTCAAGATTTGTTGAGAGGGTTGATTTTTCTCCACCATTTGATATGTTAGCTAAGGCGCCTATGACAACGTGCTCAGACCCTAATTTTATCGACAAAACGTAGCTGTTTATGTTTGGTGGACTGAAGGCAACCGTTGATCTGCTTACTTCGTAAACGTAGAGCTGTGTTGATATCATCAATAGAGATATCAAGAGAATTGCAAGCAAGAGTATCTGACCATTTCTCTGCCTATTAATTTCTTTTATCAAGGCGCTTCACCTTATTTTGGACAATTGTAATCGGAGCAAGTACTTTGTGCCCTTGGGACTTGAACTCGCACAGGGGTATTGTATACTGAAAATATCTTGGCTTGAAATCAATCCATTCGAAATCGGGATGTCATTAATAGGGTGCATTTGGGAGTCAAATACGGAGAGATTATAGGTGATGCTAACTGGCAATAGGATTTTCAGAGAGTCTGCCAAGGAACTCCAGTTTTTTCCGTCAAGTAGGTTACCGAGTTTTCCCATGTTATCCATGGAAACTAATGCTTCCATGCCCATTGATGCCAGAGTCATGTCGATATCAATATTTGAGCTAGGTGTAATCAAAGCTGTCACAGTTAATGCTGAGAAAAAGAGGACGATTGAAAGAAAAACTTCAACGGTTCTCATTTGACCCTTATTGTCAAGCATTTTGGTTTCCAACATGTTGAAATGACGCGACTAATTCATAGAGACCAGAGCCTATGATGACCGAGTACGTCAAAACTATAGTTCGAGAAGGGGTGATTGAGTGGAAGTCTACGCCAATTTCCAAGGGTAATTGGGGATATGCAACCCATTCGATGAAGGATGTGGTATCATTTTTTCCATTAAGCACGAGTATTGTGGGGCTAGGATCTAGAAGATTTGGAATGTCATACTTCTCAGTTTGATTTTTCTCAACAGTCTTAATCAAATTGAATTGGTAGTTGTGTGTGAAAACAAAAGCGTTGGAAACTTCTACATTCGGATACTTGAAGGAAACGTTCAGAGCGTGATTCAGCGGACTGAGCTGCAAATAGGTTCCATTGGATTGAGGATTATCAGAGTTATGACCAAAAGAGTAAGTGCTGAAGGCAACTAGTTGAGCATTCGCCTTTGCTCTCGCGTGCACTAGGAACAAACCACTTCCTTCTAATGAGTTAGGCAAAGAGACTGTTATGAAAGCTACATCTTTATCGGTTGAAGATGTGGAATTTTCAACGTGGTTCCCGATTACTGTGTAACACTGTAACTGAGCAGAAATTTGCGAACCGGATTTCTCCGTGGAAACCTGAAAGATGTAAACGGTTTCATTTTCCCCATCCAATCTTGAAGCTAAACTTATCTGAATCCTGAACAAGGAATTAATTTTAAACTTTAAGGTTGTGTCTTCGAAGCCCAATCCTGCAAGAATGTCGCTATAACTTATTGAAAACATGTTTTGATTATTCAAACGAGAAACCTTGTCTATATCAAGTTCATAAGGTCTAAGGGAGTTTGATGCCAATCCAAAAGATGCTATGGTGGAATCTGCAGTATTTCCCCAGTGGGGTGGTTCTCCCCTGCTTAGAAGGAAATTTTCAGATATTTCTTTGAAATGTTCAAGGTCGTTTACTTCTGACAGATTGTTCAGGTAGGGTTGTACAACTTTGGTGAGTGCAGCCATACCTGTAACTACGAGAATAACCATGAGGGAACAGGCAAGAAATGTGTCAACTGAGGATATTGGCAATTGTTAGTTCTCCCTTCCTATCCTTGTATAACTCCTAAGCTCTCCATCAGATAGTTCTGGGAGACGAAAAGGGATACGTATCCTGTAATTGCCAACATAGCTGAGTATTTGAATCCAGCTGCAAAGGTCCCCTCACTGATTTTACCTATAAAGAAACCAGACATCCAACATTGGAAAATTATGCCAATGGAGAACATTAGAATTTGTTGTTCAAGGGGGCCTAGCGAGGCTGGTGAGCCACCCGGCACGGTAATTTGGGTTAGAGTGTAGATAGTTATTGCAACTATTGAAGTGGTGATAGCAATAAGTACGCTCCAAACAAAAGCCAACATTACGTATGGTTTTAGTGTTGATCGCTTATCTGCTTCTATTTGTTTGTTCTTCTCGCTGTAGTCGGAAAGAATCTCCAAAGCTCTTGCGGAGCCACCTCCAAACTCAATTGTTTCAATCAGGATTAGGAAGTAGATAAGAACCGGCCAACTTCGAATGTGTTTCTTAATGTTACCAAAGATTTTTCTGAGGGGGACTCCCCATTCAATTTGGCTACGGATGGATTTCAGGACTCTGCTGAAGGATCCATAATCAGTTCTTTCCGTAGCGTGCACAATGCTTTTCACGGGTGAAAGCCCGATTTTTCTGGATTCAGTTACGTCTCTGAGAAAGTTAGGCATGGATTCTTCTGCAGCAGAATTTGCTCTCGCTATCTTCTGATAAATTAGAGCTGCTGGTATGGAGATTGGCATAAGACACAGGGTAACGAATCCAGGTAAGGTTACCATTTCGACAATAAATCCAAGTTGTGGTATGAGCATTACAGCAACAAATATTCCAAGAGTAGCGATACCTGATATGGTGGCAATACGGTAAGCTTCCTTTACTGATATTAGAGTACTTTGACGTGCTAGGTTAGCAATTGCCATGAACACAATTGTGATGAATGGAGTTCCTAAGAAGATTAGAGCATACATCAGGGGTTCGGAGGTTGAAGTACTAAGTCCAACAGATAGATATTCTGAAGGAGCTGTTGCAGACATAACCACGTACAGAATATAAACG
>JAUWDF010000134.1 GCA_030608925.1 Candidatus Bathyarchaeota archaeon
AGTGATCTTGACGGCTTGAAGGAGGCTGTTAGCAAGACTCGAAGTGAGGTTGAAGCGAAAAACTGGGCGGTTGTATCCAGTGAAGTAAAGAATGTTAAGAGTTTATTACTTGCTTTCGAGAATAAATGGAATGAACGGGAAAAACAGTTTAGACCTTTAGAAATTTAGGATGTGAAATGAAATGCCTGTAATAGAGAAAGTTTCATGGGATTTTGCGGGTTCTGAAGATATAGCTTACAGATTTCCTAACCTTTCCTTGAAGTATGGGAGCCAAGTTATTGTTAAGGAGAACCAGTGGGCGGTCTTCTTCCGTGACGGAAAAGCCTACGACATTTTTGGTCCAGGCAGACACACCATCACCAGCAAAAATATTTCACTTCTAACTGGAGCATTAAAGGCTCTGAGGATAATCGGTGACATCTTCGAGTGCGAAGTCGTTTTTGTTAGCAACAGCCAGTTTAAAGGAAAATTTGGGGGACAAGCTTACTCTGCCCCCAGCGGACCTATACAGTATCAGGCGGAACTCGGCTACTTCGGCTATCTTCTATACAAAGTTGAAGACCCGAAACTGTTTGTTGTGGAGTTTTTCGGCAACAAAGGAGCCAGCACATCCAGCGACGTTGAAAGTTACATTCGCGGATTCATCAACGAGCGGGTTATAGACGAATTTGCTCACCACGACATCTTTAACCTAGTCAAAAACGTGGATGAAACCACAGACAAAGTTGCCTTGATAATAAGTGATGAAGCAGCGCGAATAGGCATCAAAATTATAGACACTGTGTTTGAGGGCGTCAAAATACCTGAGGAGGCGAGGCGCTTCGCCACCACTATGGGTCAGCAAGCCATGACATTGCAGTATATGAAGGAAACAACCGCGGAGATTCCAGAGGGAGGCGGTGGAGCCGCTGCGGCGGGTGTGGGAGCAGGCGTTGGAATAGCCATGGGAACCGCTTTGGGAAAAGCTATGCAGCCTTCTCAAGGAACAGGTGCCCCACAGCAGGTAGTATTATGTCCGAAGTGTGGAACCCAGAATGTTGCTGGAACCAAATTCTGTGGTAACTGCGGATCAAGTTTGGGTCCTGTGGCTAAAGTTAATTGTCCGAAGTGTGGAGCGGAGATGCCGGCGTCCATGAAGTTCTGTGGTAATTGTGGTTCTCCTTTGAAGCCAGAGGAAATCGAGTGTCCAAAGTGTAAGGCGAAGAATCTATCCACTAACAAGTTCTGCAGTAGCTGCGGTAACAAACTGCAGTAAAAACCTACCCTTTTTTTCTTTTTATGTTTATGTTGCGGGTTTCTTGCTGTATTCACTGTTTAGAATGTTGCGGAAGACTTCGATGTTGATTCCGAAGTTTTCGCAAACTTCAACGATGCTGGAAGCGTAGACGTGAAACATTTCTTCGATGGTTTTTCGTACCAAGTCAGGTGGAATCTCTTCTGTAGGTTTAAGGAAGAGAATAAACCATCTTCCAAGTTTCGTGGGAACATACCATTTGATTCTCACTTTCCTTTTCCCTGTTGTGACCTGCTCCATTCCCTGTTCAAGCATGTCAGCTGAAACCATCCGCTTCAAGTATTCAATTATGGATTTGTTCGAGTAAGAGGTTCCCTTGATGAGGTCTCTTTGGTATGTTCGCCCATCCACCTTCATGTTCATTAAAAGAGTTTTACCTACCTTAGACTGGAGGACACTCCAGATTAGCCTACGCTTTTCAGTTTCTAAGGGAAACGGAAGAATGTAATGCCAAATTTGGTCCTCCTCCATCTTAAGAGTCAACCTACCTCCTATAATTGTTGGTGAATGTTAATAAGATTCCCGCTGTACTCTGGATTCAGAATTCTTATTAGACTATTAACTCTCATCATTTCAGCGTGATTTGAACTATGAAGGTAGATGCTTGGCGAACTGTTTTCGTTGGCTTCGCAATTTTTATCCTACTCTTGAGTGTCACTGTAGCTGCTACTGACGAGACTGAATTCCAAGTTGAATCCACAAATCTGCAAATATACAGGGACGGATTGGTTCGCGTCACACAAACGTTGATTGTGAACGAGACGGTTCCGGCGGTAACTCTGCCACTTCTAAATTCATCAGTTAACAATTTTATTGTGCTTGATGAGAACCAGACTGTTTTGGACTATGAAATAGACGGAATTAATCTGACTGTTTTCACTTTGGGAACTACAAGCGTTTCGCTTCAGTATGATACACATTCTTTAACGAAAAAAGATTTTGACGTGTGGACTTTGATTATTGACACGCCATATAACCTCACTGTTCAGTTGCCTGAAGAATCAACAGTAGTTTATCTCAGCGAAATGCCAACATCAATAGATACTGAAGGCAACAAAATAACATTGTCTTTGTTTCCTAGCCAATGGGAGATAAGTTACATATTTCCATTAGTCCCACCAGCAGACTTCCAAATCAGTGATCTCAATGTCACCCCATCTGAGGTTGAGGCAGGAGAAGAGGTTACTGTCTCAGTTAGAATCACCAACGTGGGCGGGCAAACCGGCTCCTATACACTTCCCCTAATAATAAATCAAACAACCGAGGACACCAAAACAGTGACGCTTGAAAAAGGAGCCTCAAACACAACAGAATTCAAAATTATAAAGCAAACACCGGGAACATACAATGTCGAAATAGCGGGTCTAATGGATGCATTCACGGTCAGAGCGGCATCTTCAAACGGGGAAACTTCAAACATGATCCCCATTGAATATCTTGCCGCTGCATTAGTTACTGTGGCTGCAATACTTTTTGTAGTGTTCCTTCTTTTTAGAAGAAGAGGCTACAATATTGAGAAAATCTTTAAGATGCATCCTCGATTGAACAAGGAAGAAAAGGATGTAATACAGTTCTTAGCGGAGAATGAAGGAAAGGCTTTCGAATCCCAGATAAGAGAACAGATTCCTGACATACCGCGAACAAGCCTCTGGAGATTGGTTAGACGACTCGAAAAGCTAGAGATAGTTAAAGTGAAAAAGATCGGGCTTGAAAACCAGGTGGAACTAAAATAACGAGAAAAAAGTGAAAGATTTTTTATGGCTTGTTTCCGTTTCCCATTTGGCTGTTTCCTTGTCCGACTCCGTGTTGTGTTTTATAGCGTCCAATCTCTTGTGTGAGCGCTTTATCCATTTCCCTCATGGTTCGACTAATTTCTTGCAGGTCCTTAATGGCGTTCCTGATTTCATCCATTTTTTCTTGAGCGTTTTCGGCCATGTTCTGAAGCGCCTGTGTGAATTCGGTGACGTTTTGGTATCCAAGTGATTCCAAAACAGTACTGATGTCGATTCCTTCGTTGCCTGCTAATTCAAGGTTTTCTCTAATTCTCTCCCGAATTCTTTCCATGCATCGTAGGTAGTTTCGGATTCTTATGCTGTTTCCCTGTTCGGCTTGGTTCTTCAAGTATTGGTGTGCCTCGGATATCAAGTGGTTGGCTTGTGTTAGGTTATAGGCAGTTTCGCTGACTTTGCCGTCTAGGAGCCAAAGTCTTGCCGTATCTATGTCTAAGTAGTTTGTTGCGTTGTCCAGCAGTTCAAGGGCTTCTGTCGAGGTGTTGTTTAGAAGCTCTCTAATTCTTTCTATTCGGTCAAGTGCACGTTCCATTGCTACTAAGAGTCCTTGAGCGTCAATTATCTGTCCTTTCTGAACATCGGACTCGTACAGTATGATGTGGATTGATTTGAAGACCTCTCTGAAGTTTTCTAGTGCTTGGGTTGCATT
>JAUWDF010000141.1 GCA_030608925.1 Candidatus Bathyarchaeota archaeon
GACACCGTTCAAGACGTCAAATTCTTCAACAAAGTCAACCAAAGCTTTGTGGAAATCTACTTTGATGCCCGAAGCTACTGGCTCTACACCGCTGCTTCACCCTACCTCTTACCCCGTAGTATCTTCCTCAACACGACCTATGGACTAACTGAGCACCTGGTTGCAACCTATGTAGTGGACACAAACCTTACCACTCCTGGCGGTCTAGGAATTGGCCCCAACCAGCCAAACGGCGCATGTTGGGTCAACTCCATAGTCTCAGACTTGGACGGAACCTTGACTGAGGGAACTGACTTCCACTGGGAGTTAGGTGACTGGGTCATTGACACTGCTTTGACAACAGGCGCAGTTGTCACCGTTGATTACTACGCTGTTGACGATTGTTCAGGCTACACTTTAGGTGACAACAATTGGGACGACGTAACAGTCGGCTGTGGCATGTACTATGCTACAAGCTTCACTCCGGGTGTAGGTGGCTTCTTCACAGCGAAGGCGAATCCATTCTACTACTTTGAAACGCCAGTGTTGGCTGAAGTCGACTTCGTGTGGGAATCCGGTGGCTACTATGAAGTAACCATCTTCGACGTGGTGAAAGCTGCAACAGCATATGACAGCCAAGGCACAGCAGTGCCAGACGGCAACTGGTTCCCTGGAGCAGATTTAGCTCCACCAGGCGGAATTATTGACATCTTCGACATCGTAACCATAGCCAGTAAATACGGCCAAACATCAGGTCAGGTTGCGTAGTAAGCAAACACAAAAACCAACTCTCTCTCTTTTTTTTTCGTGTCTGAATCTAACTGCAATTCACAAGATACATATGGTACTGGACTCTGAAATGAAACAAAGACAATAAGTTCGTGGACTGAGATACCATACATATGAAGCGTCACCATATGCACAAACAACATTTTGTATGATGCACGTGCACTCTTTGGAAAAAGATCGGAAATTTTCCAGAACCAAAACTTAAATATTCATCATAGCTATGAAATAATCGCGTAAACGAACGTTGGTGTATCCGTTGGGTTTGAAAGGCTATATCGGTAGAAGAATTATCTATATGCTAATTCTAATCTATCTTATTGCGACGGTCAATTTCGTTTTGTTTAATTTGATGCCCGGTACCACCCTGTCAAAGTACGTGGCCAAAGTTGAGGGTAAGATGGATAAAGAAAAGCTTGACCAACTAAAAGCAATCTATGGACTCGACAGACCTATGCACGAACGTTATGTTCTTTATCTTCGAAACATGATTACATGGCAATTTGGAGAAAGCTATGAGTCGAGATCCTCAGTTCAAAATGAAATAATACGTGTGTTACCCAACACGCTGCTACTGATGGGTGTCGCGGAACTTGCAGCCATGTTTGTTGGGATACTTTTAGGAGTGATAGTTGCCTATAAGAGAGGTGGATCTTTGGATACCGGAGTTGTGACAGTTTCGTTGGCTACATATTCTGTTCCAGTCTTCTGGATAGGATGGCTGCTTTTGTCCTTCTTTTCTGTTCAGCTCAAATGGTTTCCAGTTGGTGGTGTGGTCCCTAGAGAATGGGCTTTGAATCCCCCAGCTAACATTTTTGAGACCATCGCTGGACGGTTATACATGATAACACTGCCTTCCATAACTCTTTTCATCTTTCTAATCGGCGGATGGATTCTCTTAACCAGAGCAACAGTGCTGGAAACAATAACTGAAGACTACGTTGCTACAGCGAGAGCAAAAGGACTTGCTGAGCGAACTGTTCTTTTCAAACACGTTCTCAAAAACGCTTCGCTACCAATAATCACAAGTATTGCTCTTACATTTGGCTTCCTGATAACTGGCGCAATAATCACTGAGACTGTCTTCTCATATGGAGGGATGGGACTGCTAGTCTGGAAAGCAATTGGCCAATCTGATGTTCCTGTGTTACAGGCTTTCTTCTTTGTGATAGCACTGCTTGTCGTGGTTGCGAATTTCGTAGCAGATTTACTATACGGTGTCGTAGATCCTAGAGTAAAATACGGGTGATCTTTTATGGTATCAACATACATGAGACGAGCCTCTTTCATATTTGAAAGATTTCGAGGATTCTGGAGTGAGTATAAACGGAGTAAAAGGGGTCTACTGGGGATTATCATAATAGTATTTTTTGGTGTGGTAGCAGTATTCGCTCCTTTACTGTCACCGTACGATGCACTGGACCCAAGCTATCCGGGATTTTACCCTGCTCAACAGCCAAGACTCGCTGAGAAACTGAGTGTTCCTATATGGTACAAGACTGTTCTTGGAGATGAAACTCTATCGGAGAACTTTTTCGTAGTCGATGATAACGAATTTAGATCTAATGATATTTTTAACCAACAATGGGGTTCAGGGCACACGCCACCTCAATACAGTGTTTCAGTAGAGTATTCTGGAACTGGGGGAAGTCACAATGATGATGGATGTGTCCAGATAACATACAAACGTCAAGAGACCGAGGCTGCTCCAACAGATGGTAAAGTTTCCGTGACATTGTCAAAAAGTTTTGACTATCCACATCTAACTTCACCACAATCCCTGTGGATGCACTATTCCGTCTCGGTACAAAACAGAACGCCAATTCCAAGCCTTCCCCTAACTGCACAAATAAACCTAGTGAAAGGCTCTGAATCATTCAAGATAATTGATTGGCGCAATGATCTTACAAGCGAACGAACTATAGGTCGGTGGAAACATGACAGAGGAGTGTCAGAAGGCTTCGTGGGAACAATTGAAGAAGAGATTTTTACTGAAGCAGGAGTTTACACATATGAATTTGTACTAACTATACTGGACGAAGGAGATGAAGAAATTGATCTCACAATATATGTTGACAACCTGCAGATGATAGCGTACGGGAAAGCTTTCGGTATCCTTGGAACAGATGCAAATGAGAAAGCTCCTAGAGATCTATTCACTATGCTCCTCTACGGTACTAGAATATCCTTTTTGGTTGGTTTACTTACTGCTTTCTTCGGAGTGCTAATCGGTCTAACCGTGGGGTTGGTTTCAGGATACGTTGGTGGTTTAGTCGATGAAGTATTAATGAGGTTCGCAGACTTCCTGTTAGTTCTACCAAGTCTCCCCCTACTGATAGTTTTAGTTATTGTACTGGGTCCATCGATTTGGAACGTTATAGGTGTGCTAATATTCATGGGATGGATGGGATTTTCCAGAACAGTTAGGTCAATGGTGCTCAGCTTGCGTGAAAGACCATTCATTGAGAGTGCAAAAGCTGCAGGAGCTGGGACTTTCTATATTATCCAAAGGCATATTGTCCCCAATGTGTTTGCTGTTGTATATATTACTCTGGCAACCTCAGTTCCCGGTGCAATACTCGCTGAAGCATCTCTAGCATGGCTTGGACTAGGGGATGTTAATGTTCCATCTTGGGGTATGATGCTCTATGACTTTGGCAGAGCCAACATAGCTTTGGTCAAAAGCGTGGGCGAATACTGGTTCTGGGTAATACCTCCTGGAATAGCGATTGCTACGATGGCAATGGCCTTCATACTAATGGGGTTCTCTCTGGATGAAATCTTGAACCCAAGACTGAGACAAAGACGTTAGCGCGTGCGGGGGCTTTCAACTTTCTGCGATTGTATGAGGCTCAAAAAGTTAAGTTATTTAGGTCCTAGCTC
>JAUWDF010000072.1 GCA_030608925.1 Candidatus Bathyarchaeota archaeon
TGCAGCAGCATATCTATCTCTCACTTGGTTAAACACGCTTGCCATCGCAACTGTATTATAGGCACCCTGAATCCAGGAAGGAAGCGCACGTGTTGAGGTCTGGTAGGATGAAGGATAAAGTCCATAGTAGTTCGAGTAGTAGAATGCTTCTGTCGTAAATGATACAATCCCTGGACTTCCCGTTATCCATGGATCATCATAGTTGTATGAGGGATTATTTTCTACATCTAAGCCTTTGAGAAATGAGTCAAGTCCCCCGGGTCCCACGCGTATCATTCCATAAATGCCCCAACTATTGTCATCTCCAGAAAATTTCTCGGTGTTACTCACGTAATAGAACGGGTATCCCACGATGCTTACCCACGTCCAATTGTAGAGATTGACTCTTTTACCGAGTTCATAGCAGTATTCTGCATAGGAGTCTTGAGAATATGCATCAGCGTAAGCTGAAGGGATTGGGACTGCTTCTCCAAAACTATTGACTACTATGGCATTTGTGACGTTTTCATTAGGATTACCGGAGATTTCGTTCCCGTCAAGAAGACTCTCAAAGTCTGTTGTGTTTTGAACCATTACTGTCGTGTTGAAGTATGGAGATATCAGATTCTGTAAATCAGTAGCAAGACTTTGACCTGTGTATCCTGTGATCCACCATCCATTAGCGTCGCTGCAGTTGAGTATATATAGTGTTCCAGAAATTTTCTGTGGTGTAACTGTGAAAGTCACATTAGGAGATGTGGCGAGATATGTGGATGCTTCAGAATCGGTTCCAAATCCACTTCCACTATTTGAGATTGAGTAAAACTCTCTGTATGTTGTGATACCTCCAGTTTCAATCATATCATAAACTGTGAGGTTGTAAATCATATTTGGCGGTAAGCTTGAAGATAGAGCAATTTCTAAGTGAGTCCACGCGAGGTCAGTTGGGGCTTTGAAAACGGTTTCACTTAACACTTCATCCTTGTCGAGAATCCGAAGCGTTGTGAGAGCAAGTTGACGAAGGTTTGGAGACGCAATCTGTTTTGGAGACGGTAAGACTGCGAAAAACATGGTTGCCACGAATGCGACTGCCAGTATGAAAATGACAATTGAAATCTCAATAGTTCGTAGCATCTTCTAGAACCACCCAGTTGGGTTCATAATTTGATAGCCTTGCAGACTCCAACATGTAATTTTCGCTTGATAGGATAATTGGTCGATACTGACTTGTCTCAAGTCAGTAGAGGCCCAGACATTGCCGAAGGGATTATCACCAAACAATGTGGAGACAGCTAGACTACCAATACCCCAAGGCATGATAGTCATACCTATATCATTTCCAGATCGGTAAGTCACCAGCATGAATCCTGGATAACCAACGGGAAGCTTTGTTATCTCGTAGTTTTTACTTCCATAGTTAAGGCCTCCAGTGGAATTTGCGATAGGCCACACCTGAAATTCAAAATCTTCTGTTAACATAAAGAATGTAGCGTTGTACTTGTAATCAGGTACGGGAGTTCCTTGATCGCTGACATCCCAGCTGTGGGCAAGATATACTTTTCCTTCTACATGATCTACGACAAATGGCATAACCCCAGCACCTTGGGTAAAAGTCCGATGTGTGTGACGACCTAGACCAATAAGTCCACCAAGATTTGCATAAACCATGATTGTGTATGTCTCTGTTTCCCCGTCGAAGGTGAAATTCAGATATCCTATTCCCGCTGAATCAGTCTGAACTGTGCCAGTGAGTAGTTCTAACGAGGCATATTGGCCTGTTTTATAGGATCGGTAAAGGTAGTAGCCTAGAGTAGCTCCACCTAGAGAACCACCTGGTCCGCTAACCTCCACCCTAAGAACCAGGGGGTCTAATTGATACTCAGATATCGACACCTCTACTATTGGAACGATGCTAAGCTGGAAACCATAGGTTCCATTTACCCCCATAAGTCGAGAGGCTGTGTCATAATCTATCGAATCACTTACTGGGAGGAACAGGAAACCATTGGTACCTAAGGTAATATTATTGTACCATTTCCCGGAATCACGGGGATATTCAACTCTCTCTGATAATGACATTAACCTCATGAGAGCAAAGGAGCTAAGCGTGTAACCAGCTGCACCAGGTTGTTGGAGCCCGAAACAAGATAAGGTTTCATTTGTCTCTCCCCAATTATATGGATAACCAGGAGTCAACAGAATGCTATCTAAAAGGTCGCCTGCCTTAATTGCAATGTGTCTGTTTTGTTGGTACATAATCGCTGCTTCCATCGTTTGTGCAAAAAGACCAGTGAAAAGTATTATCGCAGCTATGAAAGTCATAGTCGCAACCATATGATCAATAGTTACACCGGTCATTTTTCAATCCTCATTATCCAAACGAGAAGCTCAAAGTGTCATTCGAGAACTTTTGAACTTGTATGCTTGCACTTGTAGAATCACTAACGAAGGTTGTTTGTTCCCACAGCACATTGGGACCTAATGTCACTCTGGTAGTGACCGCGATATCAGTTCCCATTAAAGCAAGATGCAAATCAACTAGAGTCGTATTCCCGATTCTTGTATCGGATGCTGTGACGATATAGGGAATTGACTCAATAAAGGGTGGAACATTTGTCGTTTGAGTGGTGGTCCCAGCTGCGATTTCTTCACGGTCCAGAGAGAAATAAAGTTGTTGAATTGTAGTGCCCATGTGACTTGCAACGTCTTGCAGTGCTGTTTCCCTTCTTTTGACGACCCAGACATCCATCATCCACCCAGTAGCCACTGGGATGAGAATGACTTGCACCAAAAGAACTGGCACCATTATTGTATATTCCATACTTATGTGTGGCATTTCGACCAAACCTCATGCTTTTCTAAAGGTGTACCCCCAATGCTACATCGACTTCGCCAGTGTAAAGCTCAAGTATCGTTTCGTCGGGTAAGTCTATTGTTTCTTCAGCAAGTGGAAACTGGAAGAAAAAATTGTCGAATTCATCAAGGGGAAAAGTGACCTTAATCTTAATGCCTGTCACAGTCTCACTGATCCTGGAAACAGACTGTCCAGTCAAAGTTATTGAGTCAGAGTGCTTTGGAGCTTCTCCCTCCAAAAGAATTGGCAAGTATAGTCGGACATAATTCGCAGTGCTTAGGCTCACGTTTACCATTCTTATGATTGGTGCAACTACAACCCTTAGAAAACTACCATCTGTCATTGGAAGCTTCTCAACTGCAAAAATCCTAGCTAGAGGAGCTGACGCTCCCCCTATTAGAAATGTATCATCAGATGCGGGGTGAATAAGCTCGAAATAATTATATCCAACAGAGTAGTGTTCTACTGGCATGTTGTAGCAAACAATACCTGTTGTCGTGGAGTAGAGTTTCCTGTATCCTGGCCCATCTGTTTTTACATATACAGTGTAGTTTAATGCCTGTTTAAAGGAAACATCACCATATCTACCGGAATACCGTACTGTTTCAGTTTGCCCGATTACCCATGCCACGTCGTCTACTTGTAGACCCAAAGTCTGGCTGAATTGCCTGGCTGAGTTGAATTCACTTTCCGCTATTCTCAGAAACAGAACATTTGTCGCAAAGGATAATGCGACCGAGATTAATGCTACCATAACCCCAGTCACAATGACTGCTGAAATAGCAGGACTTGTTCCTTTTTTGCCTCTACGCGGGTTCCTCAGCTTTACAGCCATTTCCACAATGTCCGCTCCTAGAAGTTTATCAAAGATGGAGCAACCTTTGAGGCAACTATAGCAAGTAGTGTCAATAAGGCTGAATGTTTGAAACCTGCTGCGATTGATTCTTCGCTTATTTTTCCTCCTACAAGACCGATTAAATAACTGTGAATTATGACTGATGTTGAGAATATTATCATCAGAGCATCCAAGTCCATTGCACCTGTAGAAGATCCAGGGCCAGCAAGGCCAACTGTTTTTGTTGTAAAAGTTAACATCATTATAGTGGTAGATACTAGCATGAGCGCTGCGAAGTAGGGCATCATTATGTATGGTTTAACAGCCATTTTCTTCTCTTTCTCCACTTGTTGGGTCGTTGTGCAGAATTTTGCAAGAGATTCGATCATCGCTATCGTGCCACCACCTACGTCCACTGTCTCGACAAGAAGAAACATCACGATTTGGGTTGCCCAGCTCTTAGTGCGCTTCATAAAGTCTAAGAAAACTTTCCGTAGAGAAATTCCCCAGGAGAGTTCAGCAGTTATTTTTTTCAAATGCTTGCTGAAACTGCCGTATTCTCGATTTGATAGAGTTTCAATACATTTTTCAGGTGCTAAGCCAGTTTTTCTGGTTTCTGTAAGATCTTGAAGAAAGAGGGTGACTCCTTTTTCAGTGCTTGCCTTTTCCGCGGAAGTTCTCAGTTGGATAATAGCTGGTGGCGCGGAAGTTATTATCAACGAAATTGCGACAGCTGTTGGTAAGTCTATTATGGTGGGTAATGGAGCTAGAAAGGGTATTGGTGCAATGCCCAAGAAGTTTGTGAGAACCATTAGAACAGCTACTGCGATTATGGAACAGATTCCGAAAGCTTTGTATGGTCTCCATTCTGTAATTGGAGTTTTCGGTTGCATCCCATGTGCGAGGTAGATGAATACAAAAGAGAGGAGTGGTGTGAAGACATATGTATAAAGAATTATCCCTGAGTATGAGCTCATCCCAGTGCTGTAAATTGACTCGACGCTGAAGAGAATGTAGAAACAGAGAGACATGAGAACCATGATTATGATGAATGATTCCAAGAGCATTCCTAGTCGTTCTGCGGCTGCTCGAACTCTTGCAGCTCTCGTTTTGAATAGTTCAGCAGCTTTTGTTTCTAAAAAGCTTGTGATGTCACCGCCTATGATTACTGTAGATGCGTAACCTCCAACAAACTCTCGGTATATGTCCAGTGGGTTTTCCTTTGCTGATTTTTGCATTGCGGACAGTGGGTCTACTCCGAATATCTCTACATCTCTAATGAGATTCTTTGCCTCTTCACGCATACAAGGCATCAAATCCGCTTCTCCAAGTCTTTTAAAGCTTGTATAAGGCGGGATTCCCCCTGATGCCATAACTGCTACATAGGTTGCTGCAAAGGGCATCTCCCTTTCTAATCGTGTTGATCTTTCGCTGGCTTTGGACATAGGGATCAGGATAAAAATAATCATTACAAAGACAGGTGTTGGTATTAAGAATACAAGAGGAAAAAACTGGTACAAATAGATAAGAATAATCGCAACTACTGTAACTGGAAGAGAAAGAAACGCAGCAAAGAACATTAT
>JAUWDF010000200.1 GCA_030608925.1 Candidatus Bathyarchaeota archaeon
CAAAGGCTTTCCATGAAGTTACTCCAATAGGTTCAATACTAGTATCTAAACTAGATGGCTCTGCTCGCGGGGGTGGAGCCCTCTCTGCAGTAGCGGCAATAGGTTCTCCAATTAAATTTATCAGTGTAGGAGAAAAAATCGGGGACATCGAAGCTTTTGTACCGTCACGTTTCGTAGGGCGACTATTGGGTATGGGGGACCTTGAGGGTCTCATCGAGAGGGTTCGAGAGGCTGAGATTAAAATACCTGAGAAGAAAGCCAAGAAAATTCTTAGTGGAAAATTCACCTTAACTGATATGTACGAACAATTCGAAGCCATGAAAAGTATAGGCCCCTTTAAACGACTTCTTCAAATGATCCCTGGTATGTCCGGTAATATTCCGGATGATATGGTTGACATGGCTCAAGATAGACTGGAGAAATGGCGAATAATCATCCAATCAATGACTCCGAAGGAGCGAGAGAATCCGAAAATTCTTTCATCTTCCAGAACTCGTCGAGTTGCGAGAGGATCAGGCTCGGCGGAGAAAGAAGTGAAAGAATTAGTTCAACAATATAACAACATGAGAAGGATGATGAAACAATTACGACGGAAGAAGATTCCCTTTCTATCTGGAAAGAAACTACCAAAAAGTTTCAGGTAGGCAAAACTGGTTATGGACATTCTGCAAAAGGCTCTGAAGATGTTATTAGACTATTCTCTCTGCAATTCTTGTCTGGGTAGACAATTCGCAATGCTTGGGCATGGCATAGAAAATGAAAGTCGTGGAGAATCAATTAGGCTACTAATTACATTGATGGACAATAACATAATTCTCGGAAGGCATAAAACTAGTCCCGAGAGTATGTGGACAGCAAGCACCATTAACCCCTCTTCACCGACCCTCGAAGTACTAAAACTCTGTAATGACCCGCGCGAAGAAAATAAGCAGTGTCCCCTTTGCAAGGGTACCTTTGAAAATATCAAAACATTTGTAAATGAAGCTCAAAAGAACCTGAAGGACTTAGAATATACCACTTTTCTAGTTGGGATTGAATTGCCACTTGAAATAGCTGAACAAGAAGATGAATTCAAGGCTCGCTATAATGTTACCCATGGCGAAAGTATGAGGAGCCAATTTAGTCGAGACATTGGAAAACTGCTCTGCAAGATAACAGGGAAACAAGTTGATTTTAAAAAACCTGAGGTAGTTGTTCTAGTTGAACCCTTCACCAAAATTGTCAGGTTGAGAATTAACCCTTTTTACATTTCAGGGAGATACCAAAAACTTGTTCGTGGTATTCCTCAGTCAAGATGGCTATGCGGAAACTGTTTAGGAAATGGCTGCGAAATCTGCAATTGGAGTGGTAGAATGTATCAGGAGTCAATTGAGGAGCTAATTGGAATTCCAATGATGGAAATCACGCAAGGTCAGGAAATTTCTTTTCACGGAGCTGGCAGAGAAGATGTTGACGCTCGAATGCTTGGTTCTGGGCGTCCCTTCGTATTGGAAATCAAAGAACCCAAAAAAAGATTCATTGACTTACATGAACTCGAAGAGAAAATAAACAAATATGCGAGAGGAAAAGTAAAAGTTACTAGACTCTGCTTTGCAAACAAGGATGTTGTCAGAAAGTATAAGAAAGCAGAGGGCGCGGAAAAGATATATCGTGCAATAGTGGAGTTCGGGCGGAATGTTTCCACTGATGAACTAAAGCAGGTGGAAGAAACCCTTTCGAATACGATAATTAGTCAGCAAACACCTAAACGTGTTTTACATCGTCGCGCTAATTTAACGCGAGAAAGGTACATATATGAGGCAAAGACAAAAAGGATGTCACAAAACCGCGCTGAAATACGAATACATTGCCAAGGAGGTCTCTATATTAAGGAGCTAATAACTGGAGATGAGGGACGAACTAAAACTAGCGTAGCAAGTATTCTAGGCGTTAAAGCGTCGACTCTTGAGCTAGATGTATTGAGCGTGGTTACAGGAGATATAAAATGAAATCACAAGGCTATCGTCATAGAACTCGTCAATTGCTTCGAAAAAAAGCAAGAGAGAAAGGTAAACTGGGATTAAGTAGAATCCTTAGGATATACCAGCCGGGTGAGCGAGTTCTTATAAAACTGGACCCAAGCATCCATAAGGGTATGCCCCACCGTCGTTATCATGGGAAAATTGGCATCGTTGAACAAAAAAGAGGGCAAGCATACGTAGTGAATGTTACTCAAGCTAAAGCAATTAAAACTATAATAGTTAGGCCTGAGCATCTGCACCCCTTCAATACATGAAACAGGGGGAACTGAAAGATGTCCGGAAAAACAAAGGAAAAAATACTAACTGTACCCGAGGTTAAACGGATTCTGGAACGTGTCGGAGAGGAAAACCTGGATCAGTTCCAACGGCGGGCTCTTGATTATGCATCAAAATTCGCTAGATTAGATGCGAAATCCTCCAGGAAACTCGTTAAGAACCTAGTGAAGGAACATGCGCTTGAAGAAGTAGAAGCGGTACAGATTGTCAATTGCATGCCGGGAAGCATTGAAGAGATAAGGGTTTTTCTAGCAGGTGGCAGAAAGATTGTTGAAACAAAAAAGTTGGAAGATATCCTAAAAGTTTTAGATGAGTTTAGGACAAGAGAATAGGGTACTTAACAAAATAAAGAATACGCTTTTACTACAAGGAGGTTCTAGGAGAGAAAATGGAGAAGAGATATGAGGAGGAAGCTTTCGTTCTGGATTTTCTACCCTATGGTCGTGCAGGCGCGCGCGCAGGAACACGACCTGGCTATCGCGCTGGAGCAGTTGTGCAAGTAATAGGCAAAGCTTTTTTCACTCTTCTAGAAGCAATAGTCAAGGAAGGTGTTGTCCTTAAACCCAACGACAAGGTTCACGTTGGAAAAGCCAGGAGGGAAAAGATCACATATATTACTGGACGCATAAGCTTTGTGGAACTA
>JAUWDF010000126.1 GCA_030608925.1 Candidatus Bathyarchaeota archaeon
TAACATTTTGATTATAAACCATGTTGTGTAGAGCACGAGTAGAAGTAAAGCTTAAGCCACGTCACTCAGATCCCGAAGGTGAAACTACTGCAATTTCTTTGAGAGAGCTAGGATACAAGGTAAAAGATGTCAGTGTCAGCAAAATGTACACTCTATCTTTGGAAGTAGGATCACAAAAAGAAGCTGAAGTGAAACTGGAAGAGATCTGCATGAAGCTGTTAGCTAACCCTACTAAAGACGACTACAGCTATCAGGTTGAAAGTGTAAAATGACGCTTCCAGCCCCTGATGCAATGTCCGATACGATAAGTAAGATCGAGCTAATTGATGCAACTGATAAGATACTTAAGCAAATCAGTGAGGAATTACACATTGGTCTCAACGCAGAAGAAATGAGGGCTGTGCAGAAATATTTCACGAAAAAAGGTAGAAATCCAACGGACGTAGAACTGCAGACTCTAGGACAGACATGGTCTGAGCACTGTTTTCACAAGACTTTCAAAGGTGATGTTATCACTGAGAAGGGTAAGATCCAGAGTCTGTTTAAAACCTACATTGAAAGTGTTACTAAAGAGCTCAAGAAACCATGGTGTATTTCAGTATTTGAGGACAATGCAGGTATTATACAACTAAATAATGACTATGCAATAGCTGCGAAAGTAGAAACTCACAACCATCCTTCAGCAATAGAGCCATTTGGAGGAGCCGCAACAGGTGTTGGAGGAGCTATCCGGGACATTCTAGGTGTGTGGGCTGATCCAATTGCCTGCACTAATGTACTCGGTTTTGGTCCCTTAGACACTAGCTATGCTGAGCTTCCTTCAGGTATTAAACATCCTAAGTACTTGCTAAGAGGCGTCGTAGCGGGTATTGGGTGTTATGGAAACAACATGGGAATTCCCACGGTAAACGGCGCAATCATCTTCGATAAAAGCTATGTTGGAAACGTCGTGGTGTATTGTGGGTGTATAGGACTACTTCCAATTAAAAAATTCGCGAAAGACGCAAAAGCGAAGGATATAATCCTGCTTGTTGGAGGAAGAACTGGTCGAGATGGAATCCATGGCGTTACTTTTGCATCTGCTGAACTCACAGAGAAATCGGAGGAAGTCTCGAGACCAGCAGTACAAATAGCAAATCCCATTGAAGAAGAGAAATTAAAACGAGCAATAATTGAAGTTCGAGACAAGGAGCTTGCCTCCGGTATAACTGACTTGGGTGGAGGAGGGCTATCTAGTGCAGCGGGAGAAATGGCCCACAGATTTGTTTGTGGCGTGAATCTTCATCTGGAGAATGTCCCTCTGAAAACGTCTAGCCTAGCTCCTTGGGAGATCTACATTTCAGAGTCTCAAGAGCGAATGCTGCTGCTTATCCCAAAGGAGAATCTGAGAAAAGCTCTGGTAATCTTTAGAAAAGAAGATGTCGAAGCAACACCAATTGGCGAACTCACTGACGATAAAATACTGACAGTTTTCCACAAAGATTCTATTGTTGCTAAATTAGACATGGATTTTCTGTTTAGTCCGCCGAAAACGGAAAGATCTGCAAAATGGGCACCCCTCATTTTGATGGACCCATTCTTGACGGAGCCTCGTGAATTTAATTCAATTATTCTAGAAATGCTTGCTTTACCCAATATTAGCAGCAGAGAAAACGTTGTGTGCACATATGACTATGAGGTAAAAGGAAACACAGTTTTGAAACCCCTGTTTGGACGTATTGGTGGGCCAAGCGACGCAGCTGTAATTAAACCTTTAGATGAAAGTTGGAAAGGGATCACGATCTCTTGCGGGATCAATCCAAGCTACGGTAAAATAGATCCATATTGGATGGCTGCTTCAGCGATTGACGAAGCTATCCGAAATAATACAGCTACTGGGGGTCGAAGAATCGCACTGCTAGATAATTTCGTTTGGGGAAACCCTGAGAAGCCCTCAAATCTTGGAAGTCTTGTGAAAGCTTGTCAAGCTTGTAACGTGGTAGCTCGAGGTTTTGAAACACCGTTTATCTCAGGAAAGGATAGTCTATACAACGAGTCACCCTTGGGTTCTGTTACACCTACTCTTTTAGTAACAGCAGTAGGAATCATACCTGATATACGGAAAACGGTCTCACTTGATCTTAAAACCCCTGGAAATCCAATCTATCTCCTTGGGAAAACATTCAGGGAACTAGGGGGTTCAGAATATTACAGAAAAAAGGGCTTTGTAGGTTCTTCCGTTCCCAAGGTCAGAGTAAAGAAGGCAAAAAACACAGTTGATACTTTGATTAAGGCTCAAGACAAGGGTCTTGTAAGAGCATGCCATGACCTTTCAGAAGGAGGACTTGGGGTAGCCGCTGCGGAAATGGCTATCAGTGGGAACTATGGAATTACTTTAAACCTTAAAGATATTCTCCGAACGAAAGACGTGGACAGAAATGACTTTGCACTCTTCTCTGAATCGAACAGCAGATTTCTAGTCGAGGTTCCAGAGATTCTTAATAGCGAATTTGAATCTACGATGAAAAATGTTCCTTGTGCACATGTAGGCGAGGTAATTGAAGAGAGTTGCCTCGTTGTTTACGGGTTTAATGGAAACAAGATAATTGATGTCAGAAATCAAGAACTAGTAAAGGCTTGGAAAAGCTTCTTGGGGAAAGAATGATGAATCGCAACGAGATAAAGGTATGTATAATCCGAACAGCAGGAACTAACTGCGATGCAGAGACTAAACGAGCTTGCCAGAATTCAGGTATGAACGCTGAAATTGTTCATATAAATGAACTTGCGAAAAATAATACATTGTTGGACTACGACTTGCTTGTTATACCTGGTGGCTTTTCGCACGGCGACTATGTTCGCGCTGGTGCCATTTGGGCAAAGCAGATTCTAGCTAAATTGGGACGAGATATAGAGAAGTTCGCAAATGAAGAGCGACCAATTTTAGGAATATGCAACGGCTTTCAGGTTCTAATCGAAGCAGGGCTATTGCCAAAATTTAATGGAATTGCACCTTTTCCAGAAGCGGCACTAGGCACCAATTTCCCTATTGGATATAATTGCAGATGGACTTACCTTAGACATGAAAACAAAGGCACTTGCGTTTTCATTAGTAAAATCCCCCCTTCGAGAGTAGTACAAATCCCAGTGGCTCACTCAGAAGGACGCTTCATTTTTAAAAAAGAAAACGAAAATGAGTATTTAGAAAAGTTGAAAGGAAATGATCAGCTGGTTTTCAGATACTGTCATGAGAATGGGAAATATGCTGCTGGCGGATTCCCTGAAAATCCAAATGGTTCTCTGCATGACATTGCAGGAATATGCGACCCCACTGGGACAATATTTGGACTGATGCCTCATCCTGAACGAGCTTATTTTGGTTGGCAACTTCCAACATGGACCAGCTGTGAAAGAATGCCACTGTTTGGGGATGGGAAGATAATATTTGACTCTATCGCTGAGTACATACTCGGGAAGATCTGAAAACATCAGGTGCAGTAACAGAGATATTGCTAAGCTATGTGAAACTTAGATAGTTTTAGCGATTCTTTAGCAATTGTAGAAAAAGATCGGGGTATTTTTTGTGGGGGGATTATCAGATTCCCCATCTTTTAGTGATCTTCACCAATATGAAAATCACGAAGGCTACGATGATGAAGGTTATCAGGGCAGCTAGGAATTCTCCTACACCGAATAGTTGACCGACATAGTTAGCATCTATAGGGTTCCCTTGACTGTCTAGTTCTGTAAACGGTACTGGTATTTTGAATGTCGCTAGATTTCCGAGACCAGGTATTGCAAGCCCTATTAGGGGCATTATCAAACCTGTGACAAGCGCTTGAATAAGACCTCCAAGATAGACACCTATGATGAAAGCTACTGCAAGCCCCATTACTTTGTATTTTGAGATGAAGTCTATGAACTC
>JAUWDF010000004.1 GCA_030608925.1 Candidatus Bathyarchaeota archaeon
TATGGTCAATTTCATCTATACCAAATGTATGAGGATTAATCTTTCCTTGTTCATAGGTCAGAACCTCTAGTTTCGCAAGGTATCTCTTGATCCCGTGGAGTTCGGCTTCGAGTTTGTTCATTCTCTCTTCGACTTCAAGAAGTTTAACTGGTCGAGGGATGCTTTGTAACTTTTCAGTAATTGCTTCTCTAATGAAAGTGCTCCTCTCACCCTTGGGTACACGTAGGGCAAATTCTTGGTATAATTCGACGGGAATCTTAGCTGTAACGGTTTCAGTTTTTCCCACAGGTGTTCCCTCCTATTTATCTTAATTACTAAATATATAGTCTGGTGGCCTATTCGGTTTCTTCAGAAAAGTCTTTAAGACCTGATGAAAAGTAGATAGATTTCAGAAATGGGATTAGGGAAAAAATGAGAACAACAATTTCGGTAATCAAATGTGACGTTGGGTCGAATGTAGGACACCATGTTGTTCCTGAACCTCTAGTTAACGTTGCAGAAATTTCTCTTGATAGAGCCCAGAAATCTGGACAAATTAACAATTACTTTGTATTCAACGCAGGAGATGATCTTGAGCTTCTAATGGTTCATGAAAAGGGCGAGGGTAATAAAGAGATCCATGCATTGGCATGGGATATTTTTCAAAATGCAGCCGGAAAGGCCAAGGACCTAAAGCTCTATGGTGCTGGGCAAGATCTACTGAAAACAGCTTTCAGCGGAAATATTCGTGGAATGGGTCCAGGAGTTGCTGAGATGGAAATTGAAGAGCGGAGATCAGATCCAATAATTGTCTTTGCTGCTGATAAAACATCAGCAGGGTCCTTTAACTATCCTCTCTTTCGCATGTTTGGTGACCCGATGAGTACAGCTGGACTCGTAATTGACAAATCGATGTTTGGGGGTTTTAAATTTGAAATCCTTGACTCGAAAGAAAACACCAAAGTTATTCTAAACTGCCCTGCGGAACTGCATGAGATTATAGCCCTACTTGGAACGAGTACTCGGTACACAGTTTCCAGGGTTTGGAGAGCTGAAGATAACCTCGTGTGCGCTGTAACCAGCACTACAAAACTTTCTTTAATAGCTGGTAAGTATGTTGGCAAAGATGACCCTGTGGCTATTGTTAGAGCACAGCATGGTCTACCTGCTGTGGGTGAGATCCTTGTGCCTTTCCTTCACACCTATTTTGTGGAGGGCTGGATGCGAGGCAGCCATTGGGGACCACTTATGCCAGTCAGCCTGAAGGACAGTAAGTGTACTGTGTTTGATGGTCCACCAAGATTAGTCGCAATTGGATTTCAGGTGTGTAATGGTGGAATTTCTCTGGGAACCATGGGTAAACCCCTAATAGCTGATATGTTTGATGACCCAGCCTTCGATATGGCGCGTCGAGAGTCTGTTGAAATGACTAGTGTGTTCCGTCGAATGGGTGAGTTCGAGCCAGCACGTTTGAGTGCAGAAGGAATGGAATACACAACCTTACCCCAGATAATTGAGAAACTGAAAGGACGATTCAAACCAGCTTAAGTAAACTGGTTACTCTACAAACTATCCTCAGAGTTTCGTCTCTTTTGGCGTATGTTGTTGGTAATACAAGAGTAAGTTAAAACTTTAATAGTGGGAAACAGTGATGTGAAGAAACAAGGAAGAGAAGTCATATGCCTGAAGACGGACTCGTGAAACTTTTAAGAGAGCAGTTGAAGGTAGAGAGAAATTTCGTGGCCACTGTTGAGAAACTGATAAAGAATATTCACAATGTTGCAGCGAAATTATTACTACTAGAAACCCAGAAAGACTCTGAGAAGCACGCAATGATACTTGAAGGTATACTAAAAGTAATCAGTCAAGAAGATGCTAAACCCCTTTGGGACACCCTCCTAGATAGCTATGTCGACAAACTCGTTGTGAAAACAAATCTGGAGAGACATATTAAAACTGAGAAAACTATGATTGATTTTGTGGAAAAAGAGATTAAAGGTACAAAAGATGAAGGAATAAAGCTCCTACTCGAGCACATTGCTAGTGATGAGAAGAAGCATCATGAGATACTGCAAACTGTAATCAAACAAGCCTATAAGATAAAACCGTAATTTTCTTAATTTGTCTCCTTTGCTCATGGGAATACTAAGATTTATTTTCTCATATTAGGAGCGATATAATCAAATCAAGAATTTCCCTTTTATTAGAACTGTCATTGATTCACCACGCTTGTTTGTGACTTTCACGGTTGGTTTAGAGATTAATAAGTCCATGTGGCTGGACGATGGGTTTTTTCCTCCAGGCATATCTGTGTTGTTTCCGAAAGCAACATGTGTTGTCCCAACGATTTTTTCAGATTCCAAGAATTCATCAATGAATCGTGCCTTTGGATTTATACCAAATGCAAATTCACCGACAACCTTCGCCCATTCATCTAAGGCTAGACTATTTTTGACCTTTGTTAGTGTTTCTTCGTCATCGGAATAGGCTTCAGTGACTACTCCATCTTTTATTTGAAGCTTCAATGGTTTTTTCAATGGGCCCATCCCACCGATCGCCATGTCACATACCAAAGTGCCTTGAAGAGAGTCTTCAATAGGCGCAACGATGACTTCTCCTGTTGGTAGGTTCATCCATTTCATTTCTTTCCAGTCTATTATGGTGTCAGTGAAGAAGGGTCTATCTTCTGTTTTGAAGGAAAGGTTTGTGCCGGAAGGCGATTTAACCTCAACTCTGGTTGTTTCCTTCAATCTGTTTATGAGGTTTCTCGCAAAGTTCTGCATTTGTTCATGTTCATTACTAGTCAATGCTAGGGCTCCTTTGGAAAGCATGTCGATGTTTACCCCTGGGCAGTGACCTAGACGTGATTTTTTGTCCCTAGTTTCTAGATGAATAAGTTTAATTCGGAAGGGTGTTTCTCCTCCCACTCCACGTAAGAGGTTGATGTACAAGTCAGGTTTTCTTGCACTTAGAACTTCAAGGATGTAAGCAGGAACTTCTTTTCTTGCTTCATTGCTGGTCTCGAGGTTTAGGAGCTTCGTCCACAGCCCAAGTGCTAGGGCTCCTTCACCAAAGGCTTTACCCACGCTGGCTTTTTCGTCATCACATACTATAATAATACTTTCTCCATTAGTAGCGTCCAAAACGCATCTTAAAGCATTTCTAGCTGATTCCCATTCTTGCATTTTTGCTCCCTTGAAACAAACGAATAGGAGTTAACTACTTAAGTTTTAAAGGTGTCCACGAACGCAAAGTATCCAGTATGCTTTAGAATGGTTTGAGACGCCAAGCTCGATAAGCTTCATACCAGAATATAACTGATACAATCAATCCAAATACTGTGATGAAAAGGTTTTCTCTTGTGAAGTCTTGCATTAAGAAGACAAAATACAAGAGATAAAATGTTGTGCAGAAAACTGCATAGAAGAAGTATCTTGGTAAGAGGAGCTTTCCCAGCTTCACGAAATGTCTAAGAATCCCTATCTTCACTTCACTAACTAAAGAGTAATCACCACCTGTTTCAGACTTATGCACCAATTCTAACTCTCGTAATTTTTCAAGATGATGTTGTGCTACGCTTGGGCTACTGAAACGAAGTGCTCTTTGAACCTCTCGAACGCTCATTGGACGTCCATTCTTCAGAAGGATCCAATAGACTCTCCAAGCCTTACCTTTAAGAGCATAATCAAGCTGTAGCTCAGTGTCTTTTTCCAAGGAGCATATCTTCCTTAGTAGAGTCTTAAATGAGGTTTATAAGTCCAGTTTTTAGTACAGTTATCTTCCCACCACATTATAGAATGTTCGCTAATTGAGACTGTATGTGCATGTGTTTCTCTCAACGAGGTTTACTCTCATGAGCATTTCGCTCGCGCTTTCTCTATTGGGAAAGTTAAATAAGTGATTGGACAATACGAGAGGGAACATCGACTATGCAAACGAGGAGCAGAGACTATTGAGATTAGCGGTTTTAGTCTACGAGTACCCGCCGAAAATCGTCGGGGGTTTAGGTACATACGCAGCTGAGATAACAAGAAAGTTTGTTCTATCAGAAAATGATGTTTCAGTCTTCACCATGAATGATGATAAAGGAGATCTCCCCACTCGAGAATTATGGCGGGGGATCGAAATCCATCGTCCCTTACACATAGATGTCTCGGATTCTCTACCAGACGTTGTAGCTGAAGACGTTCGAAAATGGGGAAGAGGTCTCCAATTCTTCTCCAAGATCCTTGTGTATAATTATCTTAGCGCTGCCAAGATAGTTAACGAGCTTGTTAAGAAGGAAGGTTTCAAGTATGATGTTTTGGTTGCCCATGACTGGCTTTCTGTAATCGCGGGCGTTACGGCAAAAAGAGAGCTAGGCTTACCTTTAGTTTTTCATGTTCATTCAACAGAGAAAGGCCGAACATTAGGAAATGGCTCTGAAGTTGTTAGTAGTATCGAGTACCGTGGCGGGCAAATGGCAGATTTGGTGATTACAGTTTCTAATGCCATGAAAGAAGAGTTGATTGAACTAGGCTTTCCAAAAGATAAGATCCAAGTCTGCTATAATGGAGTCGATCCTAACAAGTATTCTCTTCAACAAGTGAATCAAGAAAAGCGAAGGGAGATACGTGAACGCTACGGTCTAACAGATGACGATGAAATGGTACTGTTCATTGGGAGACTAGTTGGGGTCAAGGGAGTTGATAAGCTAATTATGGCAATACCTCATGTTCTACAGAAGGTTTCCAACGCGAAATTCGTAATTGTAGGCCTAGGAGGTATGGAGGATCATCTGAAAGCCATGGTTAAAGGACTCAAACTTGAAGAAGCTGTAAAATTCCGTTTTGAGTTTATACCTGAAGAAGAACGAATTGCCCACTATGCAGCTTGTGACCTAGCGGTCTTTCCCAGTCTCTATGAGCCCTTTGGAATTGTCGCCTTGGAAGCCATGAGCATGGAGAAACCTGTTGTAGTTGGCGCAGCTGGCGTCAGTGGCATGAAGGAGATCGTTGTGTCAAGTGGCTCTGGGCAATGCGGATTCCATGTTAATCCGAATGAACCAGTGGATATTGCCTGGGGAATCGTCAGCTGTTTGCAAAACCAGGATCGAAAGCAGGAACTAGGCAAGAATGGTAGAAAACGTGTTTTAGCGGAATTCACTTGGGAGGCGATAGCGAAGAAAACCCTCGCTACTTACCAAGAAATGCTTAGTCAAAAAAAGAAAGACTAGGAAACTTTTAACCAACATTCAAAGAAATCAATTTGAGTGTGATTATTTGTTAAATGAGATTAGAAAAGACTATCTCCTCGACCGATGGGTTGTGATTGCCACTCACAGAGGACGTCGACCAACAGATTTCATCAAAACTGAGGAAGTTTCACCAATTGACCGCAATGTGCGCGTGCGCGCATCATGTCCATTCTGTCCTGGAAATGAAAGGAAAACTCCCCCCGCAGAACTAGTCTATTTGAAATCTAAAAATGGTATTGTGAAGGATAGGGATGTGAATGGTTCTCGTCATAAGGACTGGTTGATTCGAACTGTGCCCAACTTGTTTTCTGCTTTTTCTCCTCCAGAGAATGGAGACACCTTTGAATCGGGTAGAGCTGTGGGTCACCATGAGGTACTCATTGAGTCACCTAATCACAATGAACATCCAGCTGTCGCAAGAGAAGCCCAACTTATCCATGTCATAAATGGGTATATTGACCGGCTGCTAGCTCTATCGGCAAAATCTTATACAAAATATGTCTCAATTTTTCGAAATTATGGACTTGATGCTGGAGCCTCCTTGTCACATGCCCACAGCCAGATTATTGCCACACCTATGATTCCAACAATTCCCAGACTGGAACTGAATGCAAGTGAGAAGTATTATGACTCGCATGGAACCTGCGTCTTCTGTGACACCATAGCTGAAGAAAGGAGAGGACCTCGATTCATTTGGGAGAACGAGGCTTTTGCAGTCTTTGCACCTTGGGCTAGTGTACATCCCTTTGAGTTCTGGATGATTCCTAAGGCACATGAAGCTTCTTTGCTAGACATGAAACCCACAACTATTAAGAAATTTGCTGAAGCTCTGAAGGTGTGTCTAGGGGGGCTAAAATCCCTTTTAAACGATCCTCCATACAATTATGGCTTTCATATTGCTCCCAGTAAGGAAATCAAGGAGTTCTACCACTGGCACCTTGAGGTTTATCCAAGATTGACCTTGTGGGCTGGCTTCGAAAAAAGTACTGGAACATACATTAATGTGATGAAACCCGAACAAGCAGCACATAACCTCAAGGACATAATAGCGCAAAAATCTGGCAAAGACCAAGAACGTACATTGTCGTGAAAACGACAATTCGCGCGCATTAGGTTTCCACGTGTTCTTTTATACAGCATATGATTTCGGAATCTTTTGTGATCATCTGTGCAATAGTCGCGGACGTCAAGTAACCTTTAAAAGTATTTCAACCTGCATTACTACACTTATCCAGGAAAGTACTAATCCCAGGCCTAGAAGGACGGACTGAGTATGCCCTTTAAAAAAGGAGATTTCTTACTCGTTGAATACATTGCTAGAGTGAAAGAGACTGGCGAGGTCTTTGACACAACCCAAGAAGAGTTAGCCAGAGAAAAACGATTATACAAAGAAGGCGAGTCCTATGAGCCTAAATTAGTCGTGATAGGGGAAGGATGGATGCTAAAAGCATTAGACGACAGTCTAATGTTTCTGTCTCTGAACAAGACAGAAACCGTCGAGATCCCTCCAGATAAAGCATTTGGCCTTAGGGATCCTGAAAAAGTGAGAATGATACCCCTGAGACGACTTAGAGACAAGGGCATAAATCCCACAATCGGAATGCGACTCGAGTATGAGAAGAGAATGGCCACTGTGAGGACAGTTGGTGGTGGTAGAGTCCAACTCGACTTCAATCCTCCACTGGCAGGTAAAACTTTGGTTTACGAAGTCACAGCGAGGAAAAAACTTCGAACACACAAAGAAAAAATCCTGACACTCATTCACAGAAGAATACCTTTGATTGAAATCACAAAGTTTAAGTTAGAAATCGAGAAAACAAGGACAACCATAAGAGTGCCTGAAGAAGCTTTCTACCTTGAAGGTCTACAGATAGCGAAGAGAGGAATTGCTGCTGACATCCATCGATTCTTCAAAACCATCGCAAGAGTCGAATTCGTTGAGAATTTTCAAAATCCAAGAGCAAAAAAAGCTTCGAAAAAACCATCCAGAAAAAAGGCTAAAGGGAAGAAGAAGTTAAAAACTACTGGTGACAACTCTCAAAAGGAAAAGTGATCCACAGGTTAATCCGTTACCTGACTCCAAGCTAGATCACCCTAGTCTTTTTTGCAAGTTTGGTGGCAGTTTTCTCGGTCAGAGCCTTCTCATCCAAAATAGTGTATCTTTCTGGTCTGATCTGTCGAGCTCTAACCAAAGAGTCTATTATATCCTGTGACTCGACTCCTAGCTCTTTTGCTGTTGTGGGAGAACCAACTTTTTCTAATTTCGATTTGATTCGACGCCAATTTGAACCTTGTAAGCAAGCCATCAAAATAGTTCCTACACCTGTTTGTTCTCCATGTAATGCGTTGTTAGGAGCGATCAAATCTAAAGCGTGACTGAAAAGATGTTCTGAACCACTACAAGGTCTGCTGCTACCAGCAATGCTCATGGCAACTCCGCAACTTATCAGAGCTTCTAGAAGAACTCTCAAACCCTTTTCATTTCCCGGCTTGATCAACTCAGCATTTTTAGCAACAAGTTTTGCGCTCATTAATGCTAAACTAGCAGCATATTCACCATAGTATTCACCTTTCACTCTGTGTGCCAGGTACCAATCACGAACAGCGGTGAGTTTAGAGATGACATCACCACATCCACTTGCAGTGTATCGATGAGGCGCCTTAACTATTATACTTGTATCAGCGATTACTGCCATAGGCGCTTCTGCAATTATCGAATAAGGCTGGTTTGCGCCTTTCACTGATGTGAGGGGACTTGCTATACCATCGTGTGAAGCGGCAGTGGGTATAGCCATGAAAGGAGTGGCCTTACGAGCTGAGCTAAGCTTTGCGACATCGATTTTGGTACCGCCTCCTACTCCGAGAACCACTTGGGGACGTATTTCCTTGATCCTTGCCTCCACAGCTTCAACCTCTTCCATGGTAGAAGAGGACACAAATAAGTAATCGGTGCTTATTCCTGAATCCTTAAGCTCATCAATAATTCTACTAGCTGCAATTTCGAAGGTTTTGGGACCAGTTACTACAAAGACTCCATCTGAAAACCCAAGTTTCTTACATATTGGCAACACAAGATCCAAGGTTCCATTTCCCACAACGACCTCTCTGGGAAGCTGCATCTGATGAAGCTCTACAGACAATGGCATCACAATGGTAGTAAGGTCTTTTTCTTAGCCAATTATCCATTACTAATGTTCACGAAATCTTTTTAAATCACACGGTATTTATTAGTCACGACGCAAGCGGGCTTCCATTGGAAGAAAATCGCAAGAGCGTTTTGAAGTTTTCATGGTGACATAGGATTGCGTGAAATATCAAATGAACTAATTCTTAAAGGAACAACTACTGTTGGTGTTGTCTGTAATGATGGAGTAGTCCTTTCCGCAGACACTCGCGTAACAATGGGGACTTTCATAGCTCACAAAAAAGGGAAGAAGATTCACAAAATCGACAATCACATTGCAATGACTATCTCGGGAAGTGTTGCTGATGCGCAGCGAGTTGTTGAGATACTTGGTGCAAACGCAAGTCTCTATAGGCTGGATTATGGACGACCCATTCCAGTACAAGCTGCGTCAAGGTTAGTCTCGAATCTTCTTTTTTCCTCTCGTTATGCTCCTTTAATTGCCCAGGTTCTTGTTGGAGGAGTTGATGACACTGGGCCTCACATCTTCTCGCTGGATCCTCTTGGTAGCCTAACGGAAGAAAAGTGTGTTGCTACAGGCTCAGGCTCTCCAGTTGCCTATGGGGTTCTCGAAGACAAGTACCAGGAGGGAAAATCTACGCTTGATTTGCTTCCAATTGTAGTGCAGGCAGTAAAAGCTGCTATGAAAAGGAATACAGCTAGTGGAGATAGCTTCGACGTTGCAATTATTGGTAAGGATGGCTATCGCGAGCTGGGTGATGAAGAGAAGAGCAGTGTGGCATAGACGTCATCCGAGACGGGGAGAAGGCTGTGACTGCAGCGGAAAAGAGCAAAGTGGAAATTAGCCAGATAGTTTTGCAGCGTATACCTGAAGAGGCAGAAGTAACAAGAATCGAGTTTGAAGGACCCACATTAGCAGTTTACACCAAGAGACCCGAAATCATAATTGAGCGAAGCTCGATCATTGCTAATATTGTTGGTTCAATTCGTAAAAGAATCGTTGTACGATCAGATCCATCTGTCAGATTGGACGAGAAAGACACTAAAAGAACCGTGAAAAAGCTTGTTCCCGAAGAAGCGGGGATCACTAACATAAATTTCGATCCCACCTTGGGTGAAGTCATTATAGATGCAAAGAAACCTGGTCTTGTGATAGGGAAAAATGGCGATATACTGCAAAAGATTGTGAGGGAGACAAGATGGCGCCCCAGAATATTAAGGAGTTCTGCTATTCCGTCAAAGATAATTGCTCACATGCGTCATTACCTTCACTCGGAGAGCAAAGAACGGGAAAGAATATTGCGCAATGTTGGAGAAAGGATTTTTCGACCTAGCAGTTTTGAGGTTGGTGATGTTCGAGTTTCTGCTCTGGGGGGATTTCGTGAGGTTGGTCGCTCTGCTATTTTTCTACAAACCAGAGAGAGTCAAGTGCTTCTGGACTGCGGTATTAACCCTGGATCGACAAATCCTCTTAACGCCTTTCCGAGGCTAGATATCAGCCAATTTGATGTGGACACTCTCGATGCAGTGATTATAAGTCACGCTCACCTTGACCACTGTGGCTTTTTACCCTTCCTATTCAAGTATGGTTATGATGGTCCAGTCTATTGCTCGGCTCCTACGTCCAATTTGATGACTCTTCTTCAACTTGACTATTTGGATGTAGCAAGCAAACAAGGCATTATGGCTCCGTACGACCAGAAAAATGTTAGAGACTGTGTTCTCCATACATTACCCTTGCGTTACGGAGCTGTTACTGACATTTCACCTGACATTCGTTTGACACTACATAATGCTGGTCACATTTTGGGTTCTTCGATAGTTCATCTACATATTGGTGAGGGCTTACACAACCTTGTATACACAGGAGACTACAAGTATGCAAAAACAACATTACTCGAAGCAGCAATAGCGGATTTTCCGCGAGTGGAAACAATAATAACTGAAAGTACCTACGGAGCTCCTCAGGATCTGATGCCTTCAAGAATCGATGCTGAAGAAAAACTTTCGTCGACAATCAATGAAACCTTAGAACGTGGCGGAAAAGTGGTGATCCCCGTACCAGCTGTTGGACGAGCTCAAGAAATCATGCTCGTCATTGATGGGTACATGAGAAGAGGATTAATCAGAGAAGCCCCAGTTTTTATTGAAGGAATGATTTCAGAAGCTACAGCAATACATACTGCATATCCTGAATATCTGGCTAGGGAAGTTCGAAATAGTATCCTTCATGAAGGGATAAACCCTTTTCAATCCGATTACTTTACAATAGTCGAGCACCCAAGTGCAAGAGAGGAAATTGTAGCTGGGGAACCATGTATAATTATGGCTACAGCAGGCATGCTTGAAGGAGGACCAGTTATTGATTACTTCAAACGATTAGCATCTGATGAAATAAATTTAGTGTTGTTTGTCAGTTATCAAATTCAAGGCACATTAGGTCGTCGAGTGCAGAAAGGCTTAACGGAAACCCCTATAATGAACAATAATGGAAAAATGGAAGTTATTAAAGTAAAGCTTAACGTTGAATCTATCGAAGGGTTTTCAGGACACTCAGATAGAAGGCAGATAATAAATTACATTCGACGTGTCACTTCAAGACCTGAGAAAATAATCGTCTGTCACGGTGAAAGAGCAAAATGCTTGAATGTCTCAAACTTTCTGAGAAGGCGCTTCAAAATCAACGCCGTTGCCCCTGAGACTTTGGAAACTCTCAGGCTGCGGTAGGGACCTGTTCTTCAGGACGAACATGCTTTTCCCTCCAGATACGAACATCGGTTGGAGTAATAACTATCCTTTCTTCTCCAAGACGGGCAATGTCACCATTCACTAACTTAACGAATTCACATAATTCGTTCACTGCTGTCTTGATGTCCTTAACACTTTTATTGGCTAAAGGGCTAATCTTTACTATCAATATGTTACCGGCTTTAACTTCTCGCTTTATCTGATTAAGATCAGATAACCTTCGAAGAGGAAAAGCTTTCAAGTAGATTTTTGAAGCTTGGCCTACTGGAGCTTCGTTTTTCTTAACAGTTTCAGTTTTTCTTCGATTACGAACGATTTTTCCGAAGGTTTTTCCCAAGCTTGACAAAAGAATACTCCCAAAATTACTCCAGAAGCTCTCTTTGCATTGATATTAGCTCAAAGTTTCCTGATGTATAATCTATTGTTCTAGTTAGGTTTTATAATACTTACGCAGCTCTAGTCCACATTATTGTTTACTTTCACTCGTGTTCTTCTTGAGTTGTCCATTTCAAGTTCGCTTTTAGCATCTATGTGCATCAAGGTAGATGCTTGCATTCTTGAATCTCCATTTTACGAATTTAAGTTGAGTGGAGTTGTCTTGATACTCTCCACGCCAGATGTCGAATTAACGTGTATTGAGCTTGAATAAGCACTTTTAGGAGTGTGAATTGATATGGTTTATTAATACAGAAGATTTAATACAATATTTCAGCTAAACCAACATCAAACAGAGGAGAAATAAATGCCAATAAGCATACGAAATAAACCTCAATTAACAGGAATCATAGTTCTTTTTGTGGGTGTAGCCCTGTTAGCTTTCACCTTCATAAACGCCTTCTTGTTTCTCCAAGAACCTGTAAGTATAATAGCTGCAGCTGATTTAGCAGTGGTTTTTGGTGAAGCCTTGGCACCTCTAATTCAAGCTTGTATACGTCTAATGTACCTTGGAATAATGGGATGGATAGGTTCACTATTGACAGTCAGAGGAATACCACTTGTGACACAAAAAACAACCACAATTACAGCCCCCATAGCAGAGGGTCAACCTAAACCCGCACCAAAACCGGAGAAAGCAACTCCATCACCTGCACCAAAACCAAAACAGACCACGTCGCCACACGCAAACATCACAACAACACCTCCTAATGCACAAGCCCCTAAGACTCAACTGATACCGGAACCGAAGCAGGAAGAACCAAAAGCAATACTTATACCCCCATCAAACCAAAAGGAAGAGTAAGTCCACATGAAGGTGTCTCTAAAGGCACTTGGATGGGCCATACGATTCTTCTGGATAATAGCACTTGCTTTTGCTGTAACCTGTGTCTATTCTATAACACTGATCCAAGCAAGCTTTGGCGAACCAAACATAACATTGACTGAACGTGAATTAAACATAGAACTACCTATCACTTTCAATAATGGAGGCTATTATGCCCTAACCGATTTCAATCTCACTTCACTTATTGTAGACGATCAGAAATCACAGATCGGAAGAGCTACAAGTTTTATTGCTAAGATCAGGCCCCAAGAAAACATGACTTTTTATCAAAACATAGGCTTCAATCTAACTCAAGTTCTGAAACACACCCGCCATTTATTCAATGACTCAAGCCTTACACTTAATGGCTTAGGACACTTGGTTTATGCTAGTATGATTCCATTTAGCTTTGAAGCAAACATAACAATTCCATGGGGTGCTCCCCTACACAATTTCACAATTCATGAACTATCATTCAGTTTATACAATACCACTCATGTCAGACTAGTTGTACCAATAAGCTTTCAGAACCACTCTCCCTATTTTGCAGTCTTAGGAAATATGCACGTCGAGATTTTGAATGATCGAGAACAATTGATGGGTACAGATGCGCTTTCTTTGAATGTTCAGTCAACCGCAAACTATGTTGGTCAAATTGAGTTGTTTATTAACACGGCACTAGTGACAACAACAGGCGAAATACGAGCAAGTTTTGAAACGAATTCATTCAATTATGGTCCACTGGTGATTCCATATGAGTGAAAAAAGAATGAATGGAAGAAAAGGGTTTACGGTTAAAAAACTAGTATGGCGTCTCCTTAAAGCATTTATCAAGACTGTGATTATCTACTTCATTTTTGAAACTATCACTGGATTCATGGGTTCTTTCAAGAGTTTTCAAGACTACCAGATGTTGTCCATGGCTTTCATGGTGTTATATGTTATCTTCATCTTCGCCACCGAGTTAGCTCGCGGAACCGTTTTTCAACATGTTTTTGCAGTCGCTAATTCCATGATGTTTATACTTTACTTTGCTCATATTTTCAACACCAGTGCATTCAGTTTTGCGGTTGAACAAATCCATCTGATGATTGATCTTCGTTTCTTCCTTGGAATATTTGTTGTGGGAAGTATTCTGGGTCTTGCAAAGAACCTGCTCGGTTTCATTCTATGGATGAATGAAAGAGAAGAGATATGGATGGCGTATCAGATTAAATCGCTGTAGGAAAATCTCTCGAAACTATGAGAATTGATTTCCAGTTGTTCTTTGAGTCTCTTAATCCTGAGCTGTTGTTTTCCTAGTTGTTTTGGATCTTGAGAAGTCTCGAGTTCGAACTCCACAAATGAACCCAAACCTTGAACGTTGTCCAAATGGATTTCGACACCCTCATAGATGTAGATTTCTCGCACCTTTTCTACTACAACTTTGATGTCCAGAATTTGTAGGAGGAGTTTCTTGAAACTTGCACACGCAGTTGGAGGAACTCTTAGAATTGAAGCGTAACAATGTTTTACTTTCGCTGTGTCTTTTCTTTCATAATAGATGAGTTCAGCCTTTGTTTTACCCTTGATCTCTCGTAGTTTTAACCTTCCTTTGGGAACTTGAAAGTAAGTGTCAATTTGGTGAAAAATACCTCGTTTTTCAAGATTTCGCTCTGGAAGTTTCTGTCGAATTCTAGTTAGGTCTGGCACTCTAGCTTTCAGTTCAAGTATTATATGGAGAAATCGCGAATTGCTATTGAACAATTTCATCCGTGGGTTTGATGTCATGATGTCGTCTTTTCCAGCTTTTTTTCCATAATATTAGCATCTTCTCCGTCAGCGTAGTATCCACGAGATCTGCGAACGATTAGGAACCCCAGTTTCCGATACATTTCCACGGCTGGCGTGTTGCTAACCCTCACTTCCAAGAAGCATTCTTTGGCTCTATATTGAGGCATATTTTTCAGTGCGTTCTTTAGGAGAGCAGTGCCCACGCCCTTATGCTGATATTCTGGTAGGACTGCAACTGAGACCAAGTGTGCCCTTTTGGTTAGATTGAAACCCACGAAACTAGTGAAACCTCTTTCAATTCTACACATGATGTAACCCATAATACCTTGGCTTCCTTTAGCAATTGTGAATGTTGCAGGATATCGCTCATATAGATCCATGAAAAAATAGGGTGAGTAGTTCTCTGGTAAGCAAATACGGTTTATATTCATGACTTCTTCTAGATCTTCTGGGCTAAAGGGTCGTAGTGTGAAGGTCTTCTGCAACTCTGGAACACCATTGTTTATGGTTTAGGCAACGATTAGTTGAGTTAAATGTTTTGGCGTGCGTATGCGTTGTGATAAAATGGGCTCTGACTTTTCTCGGTTTACCTTGAAGCTGGATTCATGAGTCAGAAAAGCTGGATTTTAATAGAGGAAAAGTTGTGTGACCATGAGGAATTACCCAGATTTTTGCATTCTTACGAGCTATTTCGAAAGCGTCATTTAGTGCATCAGTTACGTTTCTAGCAGTTCGTAGCTTGAAAACATTGATTGCGTAGTAATCTGGCATCGTGGACACGAGGATTATGTGAGCCTTTTGCAGAGCCTTTAACATGTAGTAAGCTTTGTGTCCACCGATGGCGAAGTTTTTCTTGATTCGTTTCTCCATAGACTTCAAGTCTTTGTACTTCGTCATCCATTCATAGAACGTTTCGTTTCCATACCCCTCTTTACATTCAGCCACAAGGACTATGACACCACCACGTTTAACACAATCCATGACATTGTGTACTGCTTTGTATGCTTGATACAAATTAATATCTGCAGGGTGTCCTCCAGGGCTCACCACTACAATGTCTGCTCGTCGATCGATATTTATCTTGCACATTTCCTCCACTAGTTTGACACCTTCCAAGAAAGCTTGCTCCAAATCTCCGGAAAAGACCTGTACGATTTCTCCTTTACTATTTGTAACAGAATTTAAAATGAAATCAACTTTTGCCAGCTTTGCAGCTTCTACCATGTCTTCATGTATGGGATTACCTGCTAAGATGGATGTTTGGGCTTTGGGATGTAGGATCATTGAATGGTTGGACTGAATTGCCTCAGCGCTGCAGATTCCTGGTAGAAGGCTTTTTCTTCCTCCGCCAAAACCTGCAAAATAGTGCATTTCAATGTCACCAGTAAGAATTCGCACATCTGCATTGGCGAAAACTTTGTTGACCGAGACTTTTGTCCCATGTTTTTTGGTGGTGCCAACATAAACATGATCTTTCGCTAAGCAATCATGACTAACTGTTCTTATGCGATTAAGCAATTCATCGCCTAGAATCTCTAATGCTTCAGCTGGCTTCACAGCTCTGTGGGTCCCACATCCAAAGATTATAGTGATATTCTGGTCGCTTACACCAGCTTTGTTAAGCTCTTTAATAAGGGGAGGAATTAAAATGGTGCTAGGAGATGCGCGTGTAAAATCGTCCACAACTATTGCGACCTTACTGGTGGTGTCTACCATCTCTCTTAAAGGCTTGGAGTT
>JAUWDF010000009.1 GCA_030608925.1 Candidatus Bathyarchaeota archaeon
CGCTGAAATGGAAACAGATGGAAAGAAGATAGCTTATGGTTACAGCTCAGGAACATATGCTAGACTTAATCCTATGCTCAATGAGCTAACCCTAATCCCTAGACAAGAGGAAATTGATGCTCTGGGCTCTGGCATAACGAAGACAGATTGGGATCGAAGATTTGAGCTTGTGCTCCAGAAAGCTGAGGGGAAAAAGGTTAACGCGGCAATGGGAGTTACTCCAGTAATCTCATCTTTTGCCAAATATGTTACAAGGAGTCGAGGGAAGAAACCAAAAGAACTATGGAACATTAAGGCACTTTTCTGCACAAGCGTGAGGAAAATACAATTCAAATACGCCCCCAAATTAAAATCTTATTTTGGGGATATACCGATTGTAGAGATGTACACTGCAACAGAGGGAGCCTTCGGTCAGCAACTCGATGACCTTCCCTACATATGCCCAAACTATGACACTTACCTATTTGAAGTTGAAACAGGTCGCGGTACAATTATGCTTCATGAACTCGAGAGAGGTGAATGGGGACGATTAATCATCTCTTCCTGTCTTTTTCCGAGATACGATATAGGCGACATGATTGAAGCAATGGGGAAAAACTACTTTCGCATCTTTGGTAGAGCAACCCCTCTAACCATCTTAGAGCATAGGCTCCATAGATTGTTGTTTAGATGGTTTATCTAGGGCGCGGGTTCCTACTTCTGGCTTTGGTAACACTGTAAATAGCAACTACGATTATTATTACACCAATAGCGAATAAGAAAAAGGCGCCACTCACTAAACTGGTTAACCCGAGCAATCTAGTTACAATTAATATGACTCCAATAACCACGAGAATCAAACCAGCTACAAGAGCCCAGAATGTACTGTTCTCTTCTTTTTCATGCTTCTCGTGCTGTTCCTCCTTTTCATGCTTTTCTTCCTTCTCGTGTTTTTCCTCTTTCTCTTGCTTCTCATGCTTCTCGTGCTGTTCCTTCGAAACTATTCCTGCCGTAATAGAACTCCCACATTTGGGGCAGAATTTCATTTCTTGAGCGATTTCATTACCGCATTTCGGGCAGTAAGGCAAAACAGTTTCACCATCAAGTACTCTTCGTTGAATGTAAATATAAGCGTTAAAGTTTTTAAAGAGGTGCGCGCGGAGATATCGATGGTTTTACCTTGTTTGATCCGCTTCATTCAAAGTAATGTGAAAAAGTCTAATTGAGCTATTATGTACACGCTTCAAAGGATAAAGCAAAATAGCAGATTGTGCATATACGCACATGTATTTCGGAAATGTGAGAAGAATGCCTAGGGATACTGTTTGCGGTTCTACATTAGATGAAAAGAGGGCCAAATACAAGATTACATATGGAGGAGAAACTTACTATTTTTGCAGCGTGAAATGTAAAAAAAGATTTAAGCGGAGTCCAATCAAGTTCGCAAAATAAGAATTCACCACTTTGTATGCTTCTTTTATCTTCTACGCTTGGAACATTTTTCGATTGTTAGTTGAACGAATATGGCGAAATGACTAGGGCAACAAAACAGATCTTAGGTGAAGTATTTGCATGCACAAGATGGAACTCAACAGAGAATGATAGACAGAACACAGATGCACGCGCGCAAAAATTGCAGTTACATAGAACACTACAGAGTCAAGAAAAGGGCATAAATCTCTTAATCACCCTTCTACGTCTCCTTTTCACCTTTCAAGTAAGAATATGTGAGTGCATAGTTCTTGAATAATGGAAAATCTCCAATCTAGACACGTATGAAGTGGCAAAAACTTAAGAAACACCATTATATAAATGTGTGAAAGCTCATTAAACGGGGCTGCTGTCATAATGAAAGCTAATTCTCCTACTATTGTTAGTGGTGCCCGAACCAAGTTCGGTGAACATTACGAAAGAGAACCCGAAAGACTAGTTGAAGAAGCAGGCTTGACAGCCTTAAACTCTGCAAGTATTGAACGTAAGGATCTAGACGCCTGTTTCTTTGCTGATTATTTTCTCCCGATCACCAACAAAATTGGACTTGAAGAAGGGTTCCTATCTGAGCTCCTAGAACTCTATATCCCTATGGAGATCACACGATCCTTCAGCTCCGCACTTTCAAATGCGTGTAATGCAATCCTCGCTGGGAAATACAACTGTGTCCTTGTGGGAGGGATGGAAAAAATGACGGATCGATGGGATAAAATCAGAGATGACTTGATGCTTCTTGAAGACCCATGGAGTTACTATGCTGGATCTACACCAGAGGCAAACCATGAACTAATGCTGCGAGCGTACATAAAGAAGCACAAGATTACGGGTAAACAACTTGAGACTTTGAACACTGCATTAGCGGAGCTTTCGGTGAGAAACCACCACAACGCTATGAAAAACCAAGACGCACATTTTCAACGGGAAATATCGGTGGAAACAGTCATGAAAGCAAGACTGAAGGAGAGGAAACCTTTGGGACTCTTTGACTTTGCACCAATCTCCGATGGAGCATCAGCCCTAATACTTACAAATTTCTCAGTAGCTGAGTCGTATACGGATAAACCAATACATATTCTGGGCTACTCTCAAGCCACAGACTACATTACTTTCCCTTCAAGAAACAACCTAACAGGCTTCAATGCAACAAGACTAGCAATTAAAGACGCCTTGAAAACAGCAAAAGTCGAATTAGATGACATTTCTATCTTGGAGCTCTACGACCAGTCCACAGTAATGGGGCTAGTATCTTTAGAAGACTTGGGTTTCTGTGAGATAGGAAAGGCTTGGATTGATATTCACCAAAACTATGAACGAGATAAAAACTACTATAATATCGGCAGCAATCCACTTTTTATTAACGTGAATGGAGGACTCAAAGCAGATGGAAATCCTTTGGGAGCTACAGGGGGCGCTGAAACTCTTGAAGTTTTCAACCAATTAAGACACAAAGCAGGTGAAAGACAGATAGCATTCGACGGTGAACTTAGATACGGCTGTGTACATGAACTAGAAGGCTTTGGAACCAAAGCTTACACAATTATCTTAGGAAGAGCCGAAGATGAGTAGTGAACCCATCGAAAGACGAGTCGCATACATAGGAGACAGATTACGCGGTACTCGCTGTGGCTTCTGCGGAAGAGAATACTTTAAGATCAAAGACTACTGTGGCGCCTGTGGAAGAGAATCCTTTGGAAAAATGGAATCAATCGACTTTTTCTACGAAGAAGGAACTCTGGAATTTTGTACATTGATCAATGAGCCGACAAATAAGTTCAAAAGATTAGGCTCATACATCTACGGAATAGCATCTTTCCATAACGGCAACGTTCGTTTTCCAGGTCGACTAACTGATCATATAATAAGAGATGAAGAATTCTCTCTGGAAGAGCTAGAAGGTCGGAAAATTGTACCTAGGTTCAGGAGAAGGCACGCCGCAGAACCCAGCGGAATAGTGCCGACAATCTCTTTAGCTTTTACATTTGCAGACGAATATTACCCCTACCAAGAATACCGAATCGTAAAACCGTCGAAAGAATATGACAAACCTGGAATAGTGGGATACGGTGTTTATACTTCTAAGTTTCGAATTAAAGAAGGAAAGATTGAACGTGCTATACCTTTCCTAGATGAGGATGCAATGACCGCATCAGTCGAAGCTGGAAAAATGGCTCTCATTCACTCTGGAATAGATCACCGATCAGTTGATAAAGTCTATGTTGGGTCAGAATCTAACCCCTATGCTGTCAAGCCCATGGCTTCGAAAGTAGCCCAAGTACTAAAGCTCGGTGAAGAAGAAGCAGCAGAAGGGGTGCAATGCGTAGACGCAGTCGATACCGAATTTGCCTGCAAAGCAGCTACCAGCATGTTCAAAGACGCCGCTTCACTAGTTTATTACCAAGGATCAAAAGGATCCTATACAATGGTAATTGGAGCTGACAATTCCCAGTCCGCACCGAGGGGCGAACCAGGTGGCGAACTCGACTTTTTCGTAGGATACGGTGGCAGCGCTTTCCTCTTTGGCATGTGCGATGTGATAGCGCAATTTGAAGGCTGGGTTTCTATAACCTCAGACACTCCAGATTTTTGGAGAAGGGATCTACAACGTTACCCAAGCCATGGAGGTAGATTCACAGGTCTACCCGCCTACTTCAAACATGTGACAAAAGCCACTAACAAACTTATGGAGAAACTGAAGCTCAAACCACAAGATGTAGATTATTTCGTAGCACACCAGCCAAATGCAGCTTTTCCAACACGTGTCGCAAAAGCCTTAGGCTTCAAAGAAGACCAGTTCCTTCCAGGTCTGCAGGTTGCAAAGTTCGGGAACACTTATTCTGGCTGCTCACCAATAGGCTTGGCAGCTGTTCTTGAAGTAGCCAAGCCAGATAATCGAATCATAATGACAAGCTATGGCTCAGGAGCGGGAAGCGATGCTTATTCTTTCATTACAACAAGTCAGCTAGAAGACAAGAAACCTCGACAAAAATTCACTGTAGGTTACCAAGCTGCGAATCCCTTCTTGGATTATGTAGATTATACCACATACCGAAGACTTAAACAGGGAATGAACGGAAATTAGAGATGGAGACTCAACTCTTGGATGGAGAAACGGAGAAAAACCATCGACTGCAGTTCGCGATTTGGATACTTAAAGTCCTCTACACCCCATTGAAGACTTTTGAAGAAATTGTTAAGAAACCAAATATCAAGGGTCCAATCTTAATCTTACTCTTAACCTTACCTCTGACTGTGGGCATACAATACATCAGTGGAGTAAACTTCTTCTTGGAAACCCCATTACCCAAAAGTGATTTATGGACGGAAAAGCCATCAGGCCCCTCATCTTTCTCCTGGGTTCCAGAAAACAAAACAACTTATGACTCAATAGACAAAATCTCCGGTAACTATAGCGTGTCAAACTCAGTAATAGACTCCTCGCTGATTCAGTTGGAGCTGACGAGCATAGGAGTTCTGAATGCGTCGACCGAAGAATACAATCGTTTATCTTTCAGTATAAAATGGGTCAATGCAGAGGGCATAATGCCAACAACAGCTACTCTACAATTACTTTCTCTAAACAATGAAAACCATTGGTTTGAACAAGACATAGAACCTCTATTGGCAAATACTACGGACAGCTGGGTTAACATCACAAGTTTCAAGGCTCTAAATCTGGCCACTTCCCCTCCATGGACACTGCATGGATCACCCCGCTGGGATAGCATCACTGGAATTGTATTCCAATTAACCTGGGAAGATCCAGCAAACCTCAGCGTAAAAGTAGATGATTTGTTTTTCGGAAAGTACGAGGATTTGACATCTTCAGGCAGCACGATTATACTACTCGCTTCTCTTATTCGAAGTGGAGTTGATTTTGTATCTGAGTGGCTCATTCTATCAGTAATCGCCTTTCTGGCTTTGAAGAGTTTCGCTGGTTGGAGCGGTTCTTGGAAAAACCTGTGGCTTGTGGTTGGATACGTTTACTCAACTTCTATTGTCCATTTGGGGGCTCTTCTACTGGTTTCAATCTTTTTACCTCCCATTTTCCTTCCTTACAACGCCACATATTCGGAATATGTCAATATAACCCAAGGCAACTGGGGTATCCCTATCTCCGTTTTAGGCTTGGCAAACTACGTCTGGGCGACAATTCTTTGTACCGTCAGTCTACAGAAGGTTGGTAAACTAGGTTGGAGTAAAGCCTTCTTAGTGGGCTTCGGAGCTATTGTGATGACCTTGCTGCTAAGTTCCTTCCTGCTAACATTTCTTGGCTTTTAGGTTTGGGACTGACAAGAAGATGGGTTACACACAGTGCATCTTTCCAAATCCAGTGTCGGATTAGCATTCTTGCAGAGTTGACACATGAGACCCTTCTCACGTACAAGTCGGCAAGTGCTGCAGATTTCTCGTGCTAAAGTCATTACATCAAGGTTACCCTGAACCAGTGAAGTAGCAGTTTCTGAAATCACTTTTTTCACATCCCCCTCCTCATCGATCCGCAAAGTACCACCTCTCACATAATGCGTGTATTTACTGACTGCTGTTTGAGTTATGGATAACAGCTTCGCCGTTTCTATTTGTTTCAGCTTGTGTTTCTGAATAAGCTCAATAGCGAGACGAGCGCGTATGGCTGGGACAACTGATTTGACTGCTATTTCGCATGGGAGGTTCATTATATTTGCTCCATCTGAATTGATGTTTGAGCAAGGTATATAAGCATGACGCCCGTCATAAATATTATGACGCATGTCATAGAGCGTGACGGAGGAAAATAAAAATTTTAAAGAAAAACTCTTCTCCTTTCTCTCCCCAACAAGCAAGTCCGAGTAATGAACGAACTCCTATGACATGCGATCCCGCTAAAAACGATTTAGGAAATCGGAAACTCAATGGAAGTTCCATCTGGCTTTCAAAGAAAATGATTAGAGATGGCTGTACTCTCCAGCAGACACTTCAAGTGATGAAAGAGCGATGTAAGGAATGCGAGCCCATATCCCCCTTGTTATGTGTTGAAGAATGTGAAACCTGGAAGGTAAAGAAAGAACTTCAAGAGATAAATAATGCAATCTCGAGCGAGAATCATGAACTTAAACTTCTAAATGCAATGAAGAACAGGCGAAGAATCACAATACTCCAAGTTCTCGGAGAGAGACCAATTCTACTGGGAGATCTGCAGAAGGAACTAGGAAAAAAGGGATTCCATCATAGCCAAAAAACCCTTTCTCAGTATCTGGCTCCTTTAGCCAATGCTGGTCTAATCCACAACAGTGGTAAGCGACTGAAACTAACATTATACGGTGGAAAAATCAGAGACACAGTTGCAAAACATGGCTACGAAGGAAGGTTACCAATACATTCAAGTGGCTACGAAGAAAGAATTCTGAGAGATCTCTTGGAGAAATCCAGGACTCGTAGGGAACTCCTCAAAAAAGTTCCAGCAAAGAGCTTGTCGAGAACATTGAAACGGTTAAGGGAAAATAATTTAATCCTAAATAATTCAAATTTAGACCGAGTGAACTACTTTCGCACTAAGAGATCCCTATCTCTAGAAAAGCTGTCACCTACCCAGAGAAGAATGTGTGAAGCAATTCCAGAAGTCGGAATATCTGCTCGTGCCTTGTCGGAAACGATTGGTATCAACTTGCGTAGAACATACAAGTATCTTCGAAGCTTAAGAGGTAAGAAACTTGTATTCCGTCGGAACATTCGTAATGATTACCACCTGTCAGAAATAGGTCAGAGACTTGCTAAGTTCTTAGATGAAATTGCTGAAATCCAATAATCTTTTCAAATATCAAAGTCAATGTGTTCATTGAGTCCAACTCACCCAAGAATTAGGGTAAACGAAGTTTGTTAAATCCGGGCTGATCAATCCTGAGGTGTCCGTACTGATTCCACAATTCTTTTTCCAGCAGCTACTTCATCCACAGAGTGAATTGTAGCTCCCATCTCTTCAAGTTTATTTTTGAGACTCTCAAAATTTATGTTCGTTCCAGCAACTATGATTTTCACATTTTCCACCTGCTGGTCGATTTCATTCATAATTACGTTTACAGCTTCTATCCCCTTCAATCTGCTAAGTTCCAGAGAGAGTTCAACAACACTTGGCTTATGCGGCTTTAAAACATCCAGGACAAGCCTTTTCAGCATAAAGATACGACTCGATATAGTTCTTACACTAAAACCTATTTAACTATTCTTCTGAATATCCATAGGCAACTAATCTTGTGAGCTAGGTCTGGCTCCTTGTTTGTACGTTTTTTTTTCGTACGGAGATTTTGGTTTTAGCTTGATTTTCCGATATGCTGTTTTTCTTCTTTCGATATTTCTAGCTCGAGCAATTGTTTTTGCTATTCTCGTCTTTGATGGTCTTTTCACTCTTCTAGGTCTCACAGGGACAGGTGCAAAAGGCTTCTGTTGAGACTTAGTCCTGGTCTTTCTTCGTGGTGTTTTTTCAAGTTCTAATTTCTTGAGTTTCCGGTAGGTGACTGTTTTCTTATTAAGGTCAACGTTCTGAACTCGCCATCCAGCGTTGGTCCATGAGTAACCCTGAGTTGTTGAATCAGTATTGCTCCACCATTGTTCATTGTGGAGGGCATTTAAAGGTAGATTGCCATTTATGATTTCTTCAATTTCGAGGAAGCTTAATGACACTTCCGTTGTAATTTTCCCTCGACGCCACAAATAATCTCTCAATGGGCTATACTTTGAGCCATGGAATTTGGGGGAAACGATTCTTCTAGCACAATTTAAACACAGAAGATCCCTCTGTTCGTTCCACAAATTCGTAGTCATGCAACTTCGGCAATAGAGTTTTTTGCATCTTGAACATCGATTTAGCGAGTAAAGAGATAGAACCCTGCCACAAATGGCACATTCGTCTTTCATCAATAAGAAATAGTATTCTCACATTAAAAACGTAGCGAAAAACACGTTTCTTTCCAGCAGTTCTGCATTTCTGAAAAGAAAATAATTATATAAAAAAATACATTTCCCAGAAATCCCCTGAATCCATTCACTCCTCCTGCTTAACGGGCGTACACTGTAGCTTATGGAGAATCAGGATATGAATAACACAAATCTAGTTCTGAGTTGTAATTCTGAAATGCTATAAGGCAAAATAACAAATGAAGAAAATGGATTTGTAGGCTATGCGACGGTCAAAACTTGAGATTCAAGTTGATATACTTAAAGTTCTAGCTCGTCATGGACCATTGAAGCTAACTCACATTATGTACAAAGCAAATGCAAACTGTAGTGTCCTGAAACAACACTTGGTGTTTCTAGCTCAATACAATCTTGTCGAAGAGAAACATCTGCCTAAAAAGGGCATCCTTTATGCTGTCACTGCAAAAGGGAAAACAGCTCTTACGTATTTCCGAGAATTAAACAACGCTCTGGAGATAACCGGAGAGACATCGAAAATTCCTGCATTGCTTTATTAACTCAATGATTTTGGAGCAGAGGTAGTTCCGGATTCTTCTCAGATGATTGAGAATACTTTCATGCTCTTTCTTTCCTACTTAACATAGTACGTTTCACGGTAGAGCTTCATAATACGTACTTACTAACTTTCTTGGTGCATAATTCTTTCTATTGCGTGAACGTAATCGAGTCTTTGCAGCTCAAAATAAACACTGAGATATAGCCCAAAGAAGAGAATCGGGAAACCAATCCCAACCAGTATTAAGGTTCCCAATAAAAGCCCAGCTGCTGAAATACAAGATCCCACTGCCCAAATCGCTTCACCCAAAAATCTAACCAAACGTACATCTACAATTTTTCTCCTAAAATAGTCTGATATATCCGACAAGAGTTTTCCACCAGTTCGTATGAAAAAGTTGAAACAGCGATATATAAGCGCTAGCTGGACAAACTTCCGTGCTCGCTCCCAGTGGCGAAGCTCAAGTAATAAATTAACGATATGGCTCCTAGTGATACCGTTGTTCCAAACAACGTCGTAGAACTTTTACACGAAAAAAACAGAAACTTAGTCTGCATTAAGCGGTAACACTAAGTTTGAGCTTTGTCAGTTCTCGCTAGATCTTGCAGTCTCCCAACCCCATCTATTTCTTCTATATACTCACTAATACATCGAGGTACAAGATCTGTCCAGTCTTTGTTTGATAGCATTCTTTTTCTTATTTCTGAGGCTGAGTAAATCTGCCGTTTGCTAAAAGGAATGGGTTTTACTGGGAAGCCAGCTTCTTCAAAAAGCCTACGAGTGAGAGGCTCATTCGAGTAAACACGTTCAAACAGAGGAACATGTCCTCTTACCTCGGCAACCCAAATCATATGAACGTGCATATCCCGAATAGGAATAACCCAGTATTTTGAGGAAGATATTCGGGCTTCCTTCAAGGCTTTTCGGATCATCGTGATTCTCTCACCAGCAGTGAATGGGTTGTCCAATTGGTGACTATATTGGGCACTACCAATCACTACTATCACTTCATCAACTTCAGAGAGGATGTGTTTAATTGCATGAATATGACCAAAATGAAAAGGCTGAAACCTACCAGCGTAAAGTCCACGTAGTGTCATCAAGGATACTCTCTCTAATGTATAATATACCACTAACTTGGCATTTACTGGGTTTAAATTTTCACCATCGTACCCGCCAATAACTTCAAGGGATGTGAGCGTGTCAAGAATTCGAACGCGCATTAAGTTTAAATGCGGGGTAGCGTATATCCAGTCAACCTTAAGGGGGATGAATAATTTGATAGAGCAAGGTCAACAGCATCC